>NZ_JANSHQ010000082.1:0-3316 GCF_047461715.1 Synechococcus sp. R8-2
TGGTGGGAGATGGCATTAACGATGCTCCGGCTCTGGCAGAAGCGGATGTGGGGATCGCCATCGGTACGGGTACGGATGTGGCGATGGCCGCCAGCGATATTACCCTCATGTCGGGAGATCTGCGCGGAGTCGCCACAGCCATTCAACTCAGCCGGGCCACCCTCAACAACATCCGCCAGAACCTCTTCTTCGCCTTTATCTACAACACGCTCGGGATCCCGATTGCCGCTGGGGCGCTCTATCCCTTTACAGGCTGGTTGCTCAACCCTATGCTGGCGGGGGCAGCCATGGCCCTGAGTTCCGTTTCGGTGGTCGCCAATGCCCTGCGCCTGCGACACTTTCAGCCCCCCAGACCAGCGGGCCGGCGTTAGGCCCTCTCCCAGGGGCAAGGGGGATTAGCGCGGCAACAGTTTTGCTGCCCTTTGAGCATGAGTCTGCCGTACCGCTCATGCCTCAGGGCTATCTTCTGGCAGACAAGGACATCCCCCCCAGGGGGCTTGGTGAACGACAAGCGGCAAGCTAACCTAAAAGGCTCAGGCAGACTGGGGAAAGCGCGGTGCAAGTCCGCCACTGTGACGCAACTGTGATGGGATCCCTCCCTCAGCCAGAACACCCACCTGCCGTTGTCCTGTACCCCTTGCGATTCACAAGGAACGGAGTTTTTTGTGTTGAATACCCTCAGTGTTTCCCCTCCGCTTGCGGTTGGGCAGTCTCCTGTTGTCCCCCTGCCCCTGTTGCTCATCGGCCACGGATCCCGCGACCCCCAAGGGCAGCAAGCCTTTCTGGAGCTAGCCCAGGCTTACCAAGCTCTCACCCCCCATCGACCGGTGATCCCTTGTTTTCTGGAGCTGACGGAGCCGAGTATCGCCCAAGGGATCCAGCAGTGTATTGCCCAAGGGTGGCAAGAGATTGTGGTCCTGCCGCTGCTGTTGTTTGGGGCCCGCCACAACAAGTTCGATGTGACGATGGAATTGGATCGCCTGCAGGCCCTCTATCCCCAGTTGCGCATTCATTACGGTGGGCCGTTGGGGATCCGCATCGAGATCCTGCAACTGCTGCGAGACCGATTGGCTGCTCTGATAGCTGCCCAACCGCGGCGGATCCCAGAGGCAGAAACCGTGCTCCTATTTGTGGGTCGCGGCTCCAGCGATCCTGAGGCCAATGCCGAAGCCTGTAAACTGGCTCGGCTGCTTTGGGAAGGATCCGGGTTTGCCGCTGTGGAAACTTGCTTTATCGGCATTACCCATCCCCGCCTGCCTGTGGGGTTGGAGCGGGCCTCGTCCTGGCAGCCGCGTCGGGTGATCGTGCTGCCCTACTTTCTGTTTACGGGGGTGTTGGTGAAAAAAATCGAGGCGGCAGTGGAGAAACAACGACAACGACAGCCGGAAATCGACTGGCTGATGCTGCCGGAATTGGGCCTTGTGGATACGGTGCTGCACAGCCTGCAGCAACTGGAGCAGGAAGCCCTGCAGGGCCAAACCCCGATGAACTGCCACCTGTGCAAGTTTCGCCTGGCCGTGAGCGCAGAGGTTGGAGCTGGGCATACCCATCACCATCCTCACGAGCATCATGACCACCATCACGGGCACGGATCCCATCACCACCCTCATTCTCACCATCACCCTCAGCACGGCCACACCCACGCAGCGGCTGGGGATCCCTGGGCCCAATTAGAGGGCTACCACCAACGGGCTTGGCAGGTGCCCTGAGAGGGAAACAGAGGCTGCTGGCGGGATAAACTGAGTGCAGACAGGCCATTTTTGAACCTGGTTTTCCCGCTCTAGCGGTTGTGATGACGAAAAAACGATGATGCTCTCCCGCTCCTCTTGGGTTTCAGGTGCCGCTGCCGCGGGGAGCGGGATCTTTGTTTTCGCCCTGGTGGTGGGGCTGCTGGATCAGATCCTGCCCACCCTGCCCAAGGTTTCCTTATCCTTGGCCGGGATCCCTGGGATCCTGGCTGGAATTGGGTCTGCCTATGGGGTTTGGCAGGTGGTTCAGATGGGTCTGCAATCGGCTTCCTGGAGCGACTTTCGAGAATCGCTGGTGGCGACCCTATCTCCCTTTGATCCTGCCGACCACGGCGGCGAGCCACGACAACCTAAGGGGGATCCTCGCCCTTGGCAGGTGGCTCAGGAGATCCGGCAAACCCAGCTCCGCCATCAAAAGATCCTTGACCGCATCAAGCAGCGGGTGAAAGCCGAAATCCAGACCTGTGAACGCGCCCAAGCCCAACTGCGCAGCGAGCAGCAACGGTCTCGAGTCCTGCAGGCCCAAGCCCAACAGTTACAACAGCATCTGCAAAACCTACAAACATCTTCCCCTTCTCCAAGCTCCGAGTCGACCAAACCCACGCCAGAGCAAGCGCTGCGCCAAAAGCTCCGCCAACTTCAATCCCAGGTCACCACCCTGAAAATAGAATTGGAACGCCAAAGGACCCAACTGCAACACGCAGAAGCAGAGCGGGCTCAACTCCAGCAGCAGCAGCAAAAACTCAAGCGCATCCTGCAGCGCAAAAAATTGGAAAATCGAGAGTTGCGCTCCCAACAGGCAGAATGGGCCCGGCAACTGGAGCAAACTCAACAGGAGCTGCAAACTTTGCGAGAGTCCTACCGCGCCTTGCAAGTTCTACAGGAAATAAGCTCCACCCTAACCCAAAACCCATCTCACGAAAGGGCGGAAACGGAGTCCTCTGGATCCTCCGACTAGCCGACCCGCTTTAGAACAAATACACTCCCCTCGCTGCCCCGACCCAGCCGCAAGTCTTCATCCAAATAGGTGATATCCAGCCAACCCGTTGGCTCGCGGCGGCGAATATCGATTTGAATAGCCGGGATCCGCTCCGGAGCCCGCTCGAGCAAATAGAGAAAACTCTCGATCTCGTAGCTCATCAAAGCTTGGGATCCGAGCACCAATCGCTCGAAAATCACCCTCACCCGGCGCTCAGATTCGGGGTAAAAGCGCGCTGATACAGCCAAGACTCCCCGTGGCACCCAAGCCCCCAGCCAGCCGGATCCCTGGATCTCCGCCACGTTGAAGACCCGTCCAGCCTTGGCCCGAATACACTGGTAGATCTCGCCGGTGGTCAAAAAAGGCAACTGTGCCAGCCGCAGCAGAGCTGTGCTCGTGGTAAATAGGGTGAGCCAGTTCCCCTCCAACCCTTCAGGAGCCGATGTTGGCTTGGGGGTGGGGTTGAGCGCTTCTAGGACGGCAATTTGAGACAAAATCTGGGCTTTTTGGTCAGGGGAGACTTTCCGGCCCCGGTCGGTTGCCTCCAGCAGGTGCAGCAGAGCCGATTTTTGCTGAGCCAGGGCCATGA
>NZ_JANSHQ010000083.1:0-3558 GCF_047461715.1 Synechococcus sp. R8-2
GGGCTGGGGGGGGTGGCGGCGGCCTATGACGCGCTGCAACTGGGCCGGCAGGTGTGCATGACGGAGATCACCGATTGGATCGGGGGGCAGGTGAGCGCCCAGGGAGTCTCCGCTTTGGACGAGCGACCCCTGCAACGAGAAAACGACATCTTCCCCAGGGGCTACAGCGAGTTTCGCCGGCGGGTACGGGAAAAATACGGCGGCGATCCCAACCCCGGCAAGTGCTGGGTAAGCGTGCTCTGCTTTTCCCCGCAGGTGGGCCATCAGGTGATCCGGGAGATGTTGGATCCCTATCTGCAGTCGGGGCAGTTGCGGCTATTTACGGAGACGGTGGTCAAAGACTTGGAGATTGCGGATTACCAAATCCGCAGCGTGCAGGCCATCCGCAACATCCCCAAACACGCCGGCGTCCAGCCAGAGAATCGAGGGGATCTCTCCAGCTACTTTCTCGATTTTTATCGTCTAGAACCCACCGAGGACTGGGACAAGGAGATCCTGCGCTTTGAGCCGCCGCCAGAACGCCAAGACAAAACCCTGCCCTGGGTGGTGATCGATGCCACCGAAACCGGCGAGCTGCTGCCCCTGGCGCGGGTGCCCTACCGCCTGGGAACCGATGGCCAAAGCCGCTGGGAACCCAGCTCCAAGCCCTACGTGGATCCCTACTGTACCCAGGGCTTCACCTACACCTTTGTCATGGAGCGCTTCCCCGTGCCGCAGGTGCCGGTCAAGCCGGAGTTCTACAACGATCCACTGCACGGTCCCTACTACAGCTTTGAACAGCCGCGCTTTAACTTTGGCCTGGTCTTTACCTACCGCCGCATCCGGGGACAGGTGTTTGGCTTTGGGGAAGAGGCCATCCGGGTGGGGGATCAGTCAATGCAAAACTGGACTTGGGGCAACGACTGGCGCATCACAGGGCCGGAGATGAACCTCATCCTTACCCACGAGCAACTGCAGGCCTCAGGCCAACTGCAGCCGGGCGGCTGGATGGGGGGCTTGCGGGTGGAAGCCCTGCGGCGAGCTGAGCAGCATGCTAAGGGCTTTTTCTACTGGCTGGTGGCGGGAAGGACGGATTTTCTCCTGCAACAGGAGGATCCCAACTTTCAAAAAGACTTCTACTTGCGCTATGCCTACCTACGGGGGCCCAATACCCCCATGGGAACTGCCAGCGGCCTCTCCAAGTACCCTTATATCCGCGAGTCGCGGCGCATCATTGGTCGGCCCAGCCTCTCCTACCCAGAAGGATTTACCATCTACGAGTCGGACATCACCACACGTGAATCGGAGCTAAACCGCGGGCGGCCCTTCATCTTCTACGACTCGGTGGGGGTGGGCCAGTACCCCATCGACTTTCACGATTGCCTGCTGCCGGGTTTTTCCCTGCCCCCCAGCAACAACAAAGACGCGCAGGCCCCCAGCTACCCTTACCAGATCCCCCTGCGGGCTCTGATCCCCCAGCGCATTGACAATCTGCTAGCCGGCAACAAAAATATCGCCACCAGCCGCATTGCCAGTGCCTCCTACCGGGTGCATCCGGTGGAATGGGCCATTGGCACCGCCGCCGGCCACACGGCCTACTTTGCCCTAGAACGGGATCTGATCCCGGCGGAGATCGTGGAGGAGCCGCTTTTGGATTTGCGGCTGTTGCCAGCTCTCCAGGCCCAAATCCAGAGCTTGGGCAACCCCATTCAATTTCCTGGCACCACCATTACCGCCACCGATTGGGCCCAATCCCGCTAGCCTAGAAAGGCAGGGTTGGGAGTTGACCGGTGGATCCCGTTGGGGTTGGACTTGTGGGCTGGGAGATGCTTCGCCCCTCTTTATGGGCCGCCACGGCTCTGTGGGGCTTAGGGCTAATGTGGGGGTTTTCGCCGCTGCATCAAAAGCTGCAGGAGAGCTGGGAAAAGCAATTGCTATGGGATCCCGGTGGAGCTTTGGCTTCCTTGCTGAGCACCCTTCCCTTTTTGCTGGCAGCAGGCTTGGTGGTAGCCCTGACGGAGATCTCCTTGGGCAAAAGCTGGGCCGTCTCCTGCGGCCTGATCGCCTGCGTTGGCGGAGGCCTCTATGAACTGGGCCGGCGGGACAATGCCAGGTAACTCAAGCGCTCCGTGTTGTTAACGCAACTACCCCCAGTCTCCTCCCCTAGGGAGCGGATAAGCAACGCCAAGTTAGAGCGGCTTCAAGCGATGACCCCCCTCCAAGAAGCAGCAGAAGCAGCGGCCAAGCTGCTGGTATTCCGGGACATCTGCACCCACCCCCTAGCCCTAGCCTGGCAGGAGCTAATCCAGCAGTTGATGAGTGGGGATCCCCTGCCGTGCTGGGCGGCCTACGGGCGCTGGTTTGAGCAGTTGGCCCGGCAGGGCCTGAGCTGGCGGCAATGGCTGATCCGGGAGATTGGCTGGGCAGATAACCCCTTTTCCCGCGCGGCGCTGCGATCCCAAGAGATCCCAGGGCCTCTGATGCAGGCGGCCCGCCACGATCTCCGCTGTCTGCAAACCTTGGCGGATAGTCAGGAGACCATTGCCGAGCAAATGCAGGCGCTGGGTCTGGGGATCCCCTGGCCCGATGGGGAAACCGATAGCGCTGGCTGGGATCCCCGCTCTTTTGCCGATTGGGGCCAGAGCTTGGAGACCTTAATTGCCCACTACCGCCAAAGGGGGGTAGGGCTCTGTGGTCGCTACTGGGCCTTTCGCTGGGGGCCAGCAGGGCTAGAAGGGATCCCTGCTCCCGATCTGCCTGACTGGGAGGAGATTTACAGCTACGAACGGCAGAAACGGCAGTTGGCGGCCAACACCGAAGCGCTGCTGCGGGGGGATCCGGCTTTGCATGTGTTGCTCTACGGGGCGCGGGGCACCGGCAAGTCTTCTCTGGTGAAGGCGTTGTTGCGCCGCTACGGCCTGCAGGGGCTGCGCCTATTGGAGCTGAGGCGAACAGACTTGATTCAGTTGCCGGAAATTTTGGCAGAGCTGCGGGCGCAGGTGTTGCCTTTCATCTTGTTTGTGGACGATCTCTCCTTTGAGGCAGAGGAAACCGAGTTCAAGCAGCTCAAGGTGCTCCTGGAGGGGGATCTCGTTGCGCCGCCCCCCAACGTGCGCCTTTATGCCACCAGCAACCGCCGCCATCTCATCCGCGAGTTTTTTGGCGACCGTCCCAATCCCCGAGATCAAGAAGTCCACGCCTGGGATACGGTCCAGGAAAAGCTGTCGCTGCGGGATCGCTTCGGCCTCACCCTCACCTTCACCCCCTTCACCCAGGGAGATTACCTGGCAACCGTAGAACACTTGGCCCAGCGGCTGGGTTTCACCCAATCTCTGGATGCCCTGCGCCGCCAGGCCTTAATCTGGGCCCAACAGCAAAACGGCTTTTCCGGTCGCACTGCCCGTCAGTTTTTGGATGCAGTTCGGGCAGGGCTGGTGAAGGACAGCGATGGACTATAGAAGCGATAGAAGCCATGGTCGCATCAGCGTTGGGTAGCAACCTCGATCCGGCCAATCTGGATCAGACGGAAGCAAGCCGCAGCTTGGCCCGCCTGGGGATCGATGTGGGGGGCACCTTTAC
>NZ_JANSHQ010000084.1:0-15979 GCF_047461715.1 Synechococcus sp. R8-2
GGAGTGTCTCAATCTAGTTTGAGATGACTACACTTTTTGAGTTGCCGCCAGTTCCCTGAAGATGGCCAGCCTCCAGATGGTTGACAGCTACCTATGGCACACTGAGAAAAAAGGAGTTGGAGCCCCAGCCTCTTATGCCACAACCGCAGCCCCCCAGAAGACTGGAAGACCAGTTTGTCGAGAATGTCTCCCGTTATCCCACTTACTTTATTACCGTTTTGCTGGGGGGTATCTGGGCTGGCCTCCAGCCTTTTGTTAGCCTGTATCGCAAAAGTCCAACAGCGGCGGCTATGGTTACGCTGGGATCCCTTTTGTTGCTTCTATTTGTTTATTTCACCCTGCGAGGCATGACAGGGAATACCTTTTGGCCAGAATAGATACTGGGTTGAGGTTGGGGCCCATGGGCGAAGCTGTGCAGTGGACGCCGGCAGCATAAGCACGCCTCAAGGGGATCCCTCTTTTTCGCCCCACTGCTGACAAGAAGTAAAGTGCTCCGCACCGCTCGCGCGAATGAAAAGTTTGCCCCGGAATGGTGGCGATCTATGGGCAGGCCAAGCCTCAATTGGCTCTTCAGGGATCCCGGCTGCAAGCTGTAGCGAGGGGATTGGATTTGCCGCTAGCTTGGTAGAGGTGTTCTCCTCCGTTTTTTGAACTCATGGCAGATTGGATCCTGTTGGCGCTGGTGGGTTCTGCAACCTACCTGCTGCTGCAAAAAAGTGTGGCCCGCCTTTCGAAGGTGCCGTGGCGGATCCTGTGGCTGGTGATGATGCTGCCCCCTTTGGTTTGGGTGCTGGGGCGTCAGGTGTTTCAGTACGAATTGCCTCCCTTGCTGATGTTGCTGCTGTTTCTCACCTCCTACTTTACCAGCATGACCTTGGTGAGACGAGGGGGCATTCGACCCTCAACCGGAGGCCCTCGGCCAGAGGTGGAAAACTCCTCTCCAGAAGCGGATCCCTCGCCGGCTGGGGAACCTGAGCCAGAGGAAGAGGAGGAAGACGGCGCCGCAGATCCGGTCTCGCTGGCTCTTGCCCACACCCCCATCTCCGAAGTGCCGCGGGAGAAGCTGAGCCATTGCTTCCCCTGGAACGTCTTTTATTTGCAAAATGTGGAGTACCGCCCCCAGGCGATCATCTGCCGGGGCAACTTGCGGGCGGATCCCAGTGAAGCCTATGAGCGGGTGCAGCAAAACGTGGAAACCACTTTCGGCAAACGCTTTTTGGTGGTGCTGCAGGAGGGGTTTGCCGGTAAGCCCTTTTTTGCCTTGGTGCCCAACCCGGCGGCGCGGCGCTCCCTGGCGGACAGTCGAGAGTTGCCGCTGCTGGCTTTGGGGCTGTTGCTATTCACCTTCTGGACAACCCTCAGTGCTGGGGCCCAAGCGGCTGGGGTTAGCCCTGACCGGCTGCTGCATTTGCCCTCTCTGATGAAAGGATTGCCCTATGCGGTCGGGATCCTTGCCATTTTGGGATCCCATGAGTGGACTCGTTACTGGGTGGCCCGCCGCCACCACATCAAAACCTCGCTGCCCTATTTCATCCCGGTGCCTTTTGTCCTAGGGACTTTTGGGGCGTTTATCCAGTTGAAAGAGCCGGTGCCCAACCGCAAGGTGTTGTTTGATATCGCCGCCGCTGGGCCGCTGGCAGGGAGTCTTGTTGCTTTGGGCATGCTGTTGCTGGGGCTGGTGTTTTCAGCGCCTGCAGATCCTCCCACGGTGCCGGAGGGGCAGCCGACCCCGATTAGTTTTCATCGCATTGACCCGCGCCTATCGGTGCTGCTGGCAATTCTGGCCCGCATGGTGCTGGGGGATCAGTTGCAGCCGGGGCAGGTGATCGAGCTGCACCCGCTGGCCTTTGCCGGCTGGCTGGGCTTGGTGGTGATTGCCTTTAACCTCATGCCGGTGGGCCAACTGGATGGAGGGCACATTGTCCACGCAGTGTATGGACAGCGGATGGGAGCGAATGTGGGCCGGGTAGCCCGCTGGTTGGTGTTGCTGCTGGCTTTGACGGTGCAGCCTTGGCTGTTGCTCTGGGCGCTGCTGCTGTTTGTGATTTCCAGTGCTGACGAGCCGGCCCTCAACGATGTGACGGAACTGGACGAGGCCCGGGATCTGCTGGGGCTGGGGATGCTAACGCTGCTGGTGCTGATCCTGCTGCCGGTACCGCCGTTTTTGCAAAATGGACTGGGCTTGGCCTAGATCCGGGGTAGGATCCAAACCGCCCCTGACCTCATTCTCCTCTCATGCAACGCAGCTTAATTGTTCAAAAGTACGGCGGTACCTCTGTCGGCTCTGTGGAGCGTATCCAGGCCGTGGCTCAACGGGTGGCCCACACGGTGAAGGCAGGGCATCGGGTGGTGGTGGTGGTCTCGGCGATGGGGGATGAAACCGATCGCCTTGTGGGCTTGGGGGAGCAGATCTTGCAGGGATCCCCGACCACACCGGCCCAGTTGCGGGAATGGGATATGCTCCTTTCCACCGGTGAGCAGGTGAGCATTGCCCTGGTGGCCTTGGCGCTGCAACGCTTGGGGTGTCCTGCCCTTTCCCTGACGGCAGCCCAGGTGGGCATTGTCACCACTCGGGATCACAGCCGGGCCCGCATTTTGCACATCCACACCGACCGCCTGTGGCAGCACCTGGAGCGGGAAGAGGTGGTGGTGGTGGCCGGGTTTCAGGGCATCACCAGCCTGGCGGAGCTGGAGATCACCACCCTGGGTCGGGGGGGATCCGACACCACGGCGGTGGCCTTGGCAGTGGCTTTGGGAGCAGAGCTGTGTGAGATCTACACCGATGTGCCGGGGATCTTCACCACGGATCCGCGTAAGGTGCCTGAGGCCAGGCTGTTGCCGGAGATCACCAGTGATGAAATGTTGGAGCTGGCCAGCTTGGGGGCCCAGGTGCTGCATCCCCGCTCGGTGGAAATTGCCCGCAACTACGGTGTGAAGCTGCGGGTGCGCTCCAGCTTGGAGCCGTTGCAGGCGGGATGCGAGGGCACTCTCATTCTTTCTCCTCCCCCCCGTCCTCGTGCTGCCGACAGCAGTATCGAGCTGGGCCTGGCGGTGGATACGGTGGAGCTGGATCGGGATCAGGCCAAGTTGGTGTTGGTGGGGGTGCCGGATCGCCCTGGCATTGCCGCCCAGCTCTTTCAGGGGATCGCGGCGGCAGGGGTGAATGTGGATTTGATTTTGCAGTCGCTCCAGTTCACAGCCGCTCACGCCAGCGGGACGGACTCCTTGCCGCAGGGATCCGTGCCCCAGCCCACCAATGACATTGCCTTTACGGTCAGTCGGTCGCAGGTGACCGAGGCTGCAGCCGTTGCCCGGCGGATTGGCCAAGAGCTGCAGTGTGCAGCGGTGATTGTGGATGAGGCGGTGGCCAAAGTCAGCATTGCCGGGGTGGGGATGATGGGCCGACCTGGGATCGCGGCGCAAATGTTCCAGGTGCTGGCCGAGGCCGGGATCAATTTGCAGATGATCTCCATGTCCGAGATCAAGGTGAGCTGTGTGGTGGCTGCGGAGCGGGCCGGGGATGCCGCCTTGGCTCTGGGAGAGTCGTTCCAGGTGATCCCCCACTTGCATCGGGCAAAGATGCCGGCTGCCCCTCAAGACAGCCACCCGGTACGCGGTGTTGCCTTGGATTTGAAGCAATCGCGGCTGGGCCTTCGCAAAGTGCCGGATCGTCCGGGAACTGCCGCCCATTTGTTCGGGCGCTTGGCGGCTGCCGGGATCATCGTGGACACCATCATCCAAAGCCAGCGGGGCTACCACAACGGGATCCCCAGTACCGACATTGCCTTTACCGTGCCTCAGGATCAAGCGATGGCTGCTGAGGCAGTCTGCCGGCAGGTGGCCGAAGAGCTCCAGGCGGCAGGAGTTGACGCGGATCACGACATTGCCAAGGTCAGCATTGTCGGCGCCGAGATGGAAACCTATCCCGGCGTGGCTGCTCGCCTGTTTGCAGCCCTAGCCGAAGCCGGAATCAACATCGAGATGATCGCCACCTCGGAGATCAAGGTGAGCTGTGTAGTGCGCCGGGATCGAGGGATCCCGGCCTTGCAAGCTATTCACCGCGCTTTCCGGCTGGACTGCCCCTAGCCTGCCTCAGGGTTGAGCCGCCAGCAGCAGGGGGAAATGGTGGGCGTTGGGGGCGTGCATCACTTGGATCCCCAGATTGGCGCGGTTGAGGAGATCGGCGTAGGTGGGGATGAAGCGGCCCTGGCTGTCCAGGATGGACTGGTTGAAGTTAAAGCCGTTCAAGTTAAAGGCCATCAGGCCGATACCTATCGCCGCCGCCCAGATCCCCACCGTGGGCAGGGCCGCCATCCAGAAGTGGACGGAACGGCTGTTTCTCAGGCCCAGGCCGGGGAACCCCAGCCGCCCCAAGAACGCGTAGTGCCCGGCCAGGAAGTTGTAGGTGACTTCCTCCTGCCCGAAGCGGTAGCCGGCATTTTGTGACTCTTCTTCCGAGGTCTCGCGGATTAGGCTGGAGATCACCAGGGAGCCGTGCAGGGAGGCCAGCAGAGCGCCGCCAAAGACGCCGGCCACCCCCAGCCAGCTAGCAGGGTGCATGAGGATATTGTGCTCCGCCTGGAAAGCCAGCATGAAGTAGAAGGTGCCGGCGATCCCCAGGGGCAAGCCCTCCGAGAAACTGCCCTGGCCGATGGGGTAAACCAAGAGCACTGCCGTAGCCGCCGCCGCCGGAGCGGAAAACGCCACCGCAATCCAGGGACGCATGCCCAAGCGATAGCTCAGCTCCCATTGCCGGCCCAGATAGCACCACACCCCAATCAAAAAATGGAGCACGATCAGTTGGTAGGGGCCGCCGTTGTAGAGCCATTCATCCAAAGAAGCGGCTTCCCAAATGGGGTAGAAGTGCAGGCCAATGGCCGCTGAGGTGGGCACCACCGCCGCCGAGATGAGATTGTTCCCCCCTATCAAAGAGCCGATCACCGGCTCGCGGATCCCATCCACATCCACCGGCGGAGCAGCAATAAAAGCGATTACAAAACAAAAGGCAGCCGCCAACAAGGTCGGGATCATCAACACGCCAAACCAGCCGATGTACAGCCGGTTTTCGGTGCTGGTTATCCATTGACAAAAGCCATTCCAACTCCAGAGCTGCCGTGCAGCCGAGGAGCGGCGAATTACCGTACTCATAGGCCAACTCCTAAAGAGACAAAACCATTCTTTGCTTTGTCGGCTTCCTTGAACGGGGCAAAACTCTTCCCGCGCCGACCGCCAAAAGCGTCTCCTTCTTTCAGGCTAGACAGTTTTAGGGACGCCGACAGGGATCCCTAACTTTCGCAACGGGACTGTGAAAAAAATGGATTTGTCGATACAAATCAGCACCCGCCTGTTGCAATTGGGATATCTTTGAGAGCTTCCCGGCAGTTGATGGCAGCCAAGCTCGAGCAGATGTTTCTCAAGAATGGGTTCAAGAAAGAGAAGTCGTTCAGGATCCGCTTTTTCTCCTGCCGGCAAGACCCTATGGGCTCTTCATGGGGCTTCCAGAAGTTTGCTTGGGGCATTCCTGGGTGGAAAAAAATCCTGCAAGCACTTCACCTGCAGGGATCCCGACTGCAAAGCACGGATGGCAGCCGCAGTGGCTTTGGCTCCTGCCAGGGTTGTCACCAGAGGGATCTTGTAGGCCAGGGCAGTGCGGCGGATCTTTTGGCCATCTTGCTGCGCCTCGACACCGGAAGGGGTGTTGATAATGAGCTGAATCTGGTGATTTTTGATGGCGTCGATGACGTGGGGCCGCCCCTCGTGCAGCTTGAGGACTTTATCCACCGGGATCCCGTGCTCGGCTAAAACTTTTTGGGTTCCTTCGGTGGCCAACAGGCGAAAGCCCAGCCCCACAAACTCGCGGGCTACCGGGATGACCGCCTGTTTATCCCGGTCGCTGACGCTGATGAACACCGTCCCCTGGAGAGGCAGATTCTGCCCCGCCGCCAGTTGGGCTTTGGCGTAAGCGCGGCCAAAGTCCGTGTCAATGCCCATCACCTCACCGGTGGAGCGCATCTCCGGCCCCAGCAGCGTGTCGGTGCCGGGAAACTTGTGGAAGGGCAAAACCGCTTCCTTGACGGCAATGTGAGAGGGGATCACCTCCTGGGTAAAGCCCAGCTCTTCCAGAGTTTTGCCGCTCATCACCTGAGCGGCGTAGTCCGCCAGCGGATGGCCGATGGCCTTGCTGACGAAGGGGACGGTGCGGGAGGCGCGCGGATTGGCCTCCAGGATATAGACTTGACCTTTTTGGACGGCGTATTGCACGTTGATCAGGCCCACCACCTTCAGAGCTTGGGCCAACTTCACCGTCCACTCGCGGATCACCCGCAGCACCTCGGGGCTGAGGGTGCGGCTGGGCAATACACAGGCCGAATCGCCCGAGTGGATCCCGGCCTGCTCGATGTGCTCCAGAATGCCGCCGATGGTAACAGCGCCGGTGCGGTCGGCAATGGCATCCACATCCACCTCCACCGCCTCTTCCAGGAACTGATCCACCAGCACCGGACGATCCGGATCCACCGCCACCGCCAGTTGCATGTAGCGCTGCAGGTCTTGGTCGGAATAGACGATCTCCATGGCTCGTCCCCCCAAGACGTAGCTGGGCCGCACCACCACCGGATAGCCGATGCGGCGGGCAATTTCCAAGCTTTCTTCCACGCTGCGGGCAATGCCGTTGGCCGGTTGGCGAATATCCAACTCCCGCAAGATGCGCTCGAAGCGCCCCCGATCCTCAGCAATGTCGATGGAGTCGGGGGAAGTTCCCCAGATGGGAGCCTGGGCTGCTGCCAGCCCCTGCGCCAGCTTGAGCGGGGTTTGGCCGCCAAATTGCACGATCAGGCCGACCGGCTGCTCAGCATCCACCAAGTTCATCACCTCTTCATGGGTGAGCGGCTCAAAATAGAGGCGATCGGCGGTGTCGTAGTCGGTGGAAACGGTTTCCGGGTTGGAGTTGACCATGATCGCTTCGTAACCCAGGCGGCTGAGGGCAAAGGCAGCATGGCAGCAGCAGTAGTCGAATTCGATCCCCTGGCCGATGCGGTTGGGGCCACCTCCCAAGATCATCACCTTCTCTTTGCGGGCCGGGAAAATCTCCGACTCGCTCTCGTAGGTGGAGTACTGGTAGGGGGTAGCAGCCTCAAATTCGGCGGCGCAGGTATCTACAGTTTTGTAGGTGGGGATCACCCCCAGGCTTTTGCGACGGGCCCGCACCTGATGTTCCGTGGATCCGGTTAGGTGGGCAATTTGTCGGTCGCTGAAGCCCATTTGCTTGAGGTGTCTCAAGTCGTCAGCGCTCAGGGATCCCAGCTCCCGCCCCTTGAGGGCCTGCTCCACCTCCACCAACTCCTGCAGCTTGTCGATAAACCAGGGATCGATGTGGGTGAGTTGGGCAATCTCCTGGGCAGAAAAGCCCATGAGCAGAGCGGTGCGGATGGTGAGCAGGCGGAAGGGGTTGGGGGTGCGCAGGTTGGCCCGCACTTCCTCCGGCTTGGGGAAAACCTCCGGCCTATCGCTGCCAAAACCGGGACGGTCGATTTCCAAAGAGCGCAGGGCCTTCTGGATGGATTCTTGAAAAGTGCGGCCAATGGCCATCGCCTCCCCCACCGATTTCATCTGGGTGGTGAGAACCGGCTCTGCGCCGGGGAATTTTTCAAAAGCAAAGCGAGGGATCTTGGTGACCACATAGTCGATGGTGGGCTCGAAGCTGGCCGGAGTTTTGCGGGTGATGTCGTTGGGGATCTCCGGCAGCGTGTAGCCCACTGCCAATTTGGCGGCAATTTTGGCGATGGGAAAGCCGGTGGCCTTGCTGGCCAAAGCAGAAGAGCGGGAGACCCGCGGGTTCATCTCGATCACCCGCACCTCGCCGTTGGCAGGGTTGACGGCAAATTGCACGTTGGATCCCCCGGTCTCTACGCCAATTTCGCGCATGATGGCAATGGCGTAGTCCCGCAGCCGCTGGTATTCCTTGTCGGTGAGGGTTTGGGCCGGGGCCACGGTGATGGAGTCGCCGGTGTGCACCCCCATTGGGTCGATGTTTTCTATGGAGCAGATGATCACCACGTTATCCGCCAGATCCCGCATCACCTCCAGCTCAAACTCCTTCCAGCCGATGACCGATTCTTCCACCAAGATCTGGGAAACGGGGCTGGCTTCCAAACCGGCGGCGCAGATCTCTTCAAACTCCTCCTGGTTGTAAGCCACCCCACCACCGGTGCCCCCCAGGGTATAGGCCGGGCGGATGATGAGGGGATAGCCGATCTCCTGGGCAATCTGCTTGGCTTCTTCCAGGGTGTGGGCCAGGCCAGAGCGGGGCACGGCCAAGCCAATCCGCTGCATGGCTTGCTTGAAGAGATCGCGGTCTTCGGCTTTTTCAATGGCCTCCCGCTTGGCCCCAATCAACTCTACCCCGTACTGCTCCAGGATCCCTTGCTGGGCCAGTTGCACCGCCACGTTGAGGGCCGTCTGGCCGCCCATGGTGGGCAGCAAAGCATCAGGGCGCTCCCGCTCGATGATTTTGGCCACAAAGTCCACCGTCACCGGCTCGATGTAGGTGCGCTCCGCCATACTGGGATCCGTCATGATGGTGGCGGGGTTAGAGTTGACCAAAACGACCTCATAGCCCTCTTCCCGCAGGGCTTTGCAGGCTTGGGTGCCCGAGTAGTCGAATTCGCAGGCTTGGCCAATGACGATCGGCCCCGCTCCAATGAGCAAGATTTTGTGGATATCGGTGCGGCGCGGCATAGGGATCCCAGAGGTGGCAGAGTCAGCCTTCTATTGTAGAGGTCACCTGCAGGTCAAGTTGCTCATCGGGATCCCTCTTTTTTGAGTGTTGCGCTTTCAAAGGCTATGCACAGCAGGCAGAGCTTGGATCCCTGGCAGGCAGGAGTTCTCTGGGGCAACCCGCAAAAGGGCAGCTTCTTCATCAGTATCAATAGACGGGAAAACTTGAACTTTAGATGATATCAATGCTATCGTCGCAGCAAAGCCGCCCAGGGATCTGCCGATCGAGGAAACGCTCTATGGCCACGTTAATTGTTCGCAATGTTGACGAAGCCATTGTCAAAGCTCTCAAACAAAGGGCTAGTCGTCACGGCGTTAGTGCAGAGGCCGAACACCGCAAAATCCTAGAGCAAGTCTTACTCCAGCCTGCGAAACAGTCCTTTGCCGAAGTGCTCAGATCGATACCTAACGTTGGCAACGATTCAGACTTTGAGCGGGTGCAAGATAACACTGCCCATGACGTATTTGCTTGACACTAACGTCATCAGTGAGCTGCGCAAACACAGTCAAGCCAACTCCGGGGTTCAAGAATTTCTTCAAACTGCCATTGAGCAAGAGGCCCGCATCTACATCAGCGTGATCACGCTGGGCGAACTCCGCCGAGGCGTTGAACTCATGCGCCATCGCGGCGATCATCTGCAAGCCAACCTTCTGGGGAGGTGGCTGCAAACGGTTGTCGATGACTATGCCGATCACATTCTTGATTTCACAATTACCGAAGCCCAGGTATGGGGAAGCCTGTGCGTACCTCACTCTCAAAATGCGATTGACAAACAACTGGCTGCTACAGCCTTGGTTTACGGACTTACCCTGGTTACTCGCAATGTCCGTGATTTTGCCGGGACAGGGGTACCTCTCATTAACCCATTTAGACCCTCATAACAAGCCGCGGTAGCGAATAAAGATCAAAACTGCCGCCCAGGATCCCAGCGCCACTTTGATGGCTACCAAAATGTTAAGAATCGGGATCCAACCGCCGCTAAACAGAGCTCCCAACTCCCCTCTAGGCAATTCCCAGCCGGCCAGAGCCATCACAGCCACCCCGATAAACGCCACCACCGACAGCTTCTCCCACATCGCAGCCCGCCACCGTTTGTAGATGGCCTCCATCCAGGCGGAAGAGGCGGTGATCGCCACCAAGCCAATGGCTGTCCCTCCTGCCACCCCAGCAGCAAAGCCCCCGCCCGGCGTCAGGTGCCCTCGAATGGCAAGCTCCACCGCGATCAAAGCCGAAATGGTGGCTCCCACTCGCGCCAACACAATCGAGGGAATATCGGTAAATTGAGCTACATTGGCTGTCGGCTGCTCATCCGCCAGCAGGTATTGGGCGCCCAAAATCGCCGTGGAAAACACCACCACTTCAAAGACCGTATCGTAGAGGCGGTTGCGCAGAATGAGACCCGTCACCGCGTTGGGCACACCGCTTTCGCTGGCCAGAATCTCCACTGCCTCGACTAAGGCCACGCCCGCTGTGGGATTGGGGGACACGGATCCCACCTCGCCCACAATGAGCTGTAGGGCTGCCAGCAGCACCGCTATCCCGTACACCCACTTCATGTCGCCATCACCTCAGCGGCCAGAGCTTGCTGCGCCAAAATGGCCTGCAGGCGGGGTACGCGTGTAACCAGGCGATACTCTGCTGCTTCTCCACCGGGCTCAAGGGCAATGGTGTGTACCTCTCGGCTGCGAAGAGCAGCCACCAACGCCTCCGAACTCCCATAGGCGGCCAACTCCAAGCGCATGTGATACCGCTGTAGCCCTTGGCGCATCTGCTGTAACAACTGCCGTGCTGCTGAGGTACTGGCCTCCAGCACAGGGCTGCCTTCAAGAACGCCCAGGCGCATACTCAGCGAAGAGCGCACCGCAATGGCGTAGAGGGTAATGGAAAGCATAGTGCCCACCAGCGCCTCGGTCAGAGCCACATCCGCCGCCCCAAACAGCGCATAGATCAGGGCGGCAATCGTCCCCAGGATCCCTCGCATTACCAAGGCGTGGTAGGGATTGGTCTGAGTCACCACCAAGCTTGCCGTCAGGGGCAGGAGTAACGCCATCACCAGCAACAGGGTCTCTTCCATCCTGCCCTCCTATAGGGACTTGCGCTGCGAGCAAAACGCCAGCACATAGCCCAGAATGGTATTCCAAATAGCCAGGGAGATCAGTGCCAACACCAACAGGGGCCATTCCCGTGGGATCCGCAACAGCAGCCCCAGCATGATGCTCATAGAGCCCAGGGTGTCCGACACCGAAAGGCCGTGCAGCTTAAATAAAATCGAGCGATCCCCAAGGAGCGGCGCCGTTCCCCACAACCAAAACAGCACACCAATCCCAAACAACAGATAGCTCAGACCTTCCACCCAGACTTCCATACCTACCCCCAGGGCCTTTCTAAAGCATTTCCAGCCGTTTCAGTACATGAGCCAAGAGCATTAAGGCCGCATTGCCCACCGACAAAATCAAAACCCCCACAATCCCGATCATCCAATCATCCCGCACCACCGACACCACCAAAATCAGGATGGCCGTCTTTGTGGCCAAGCTGGCAAAGGCGAGCATCGTCTGCCAAATATCTTCCTTCAGCCAAGCGGCATACAGGGGCAAGCACAGCGTTAGGGTCAGGAGAAACAGCAGTAGGTTCACACGTCCTCCCGCGGCTTGAGCATATGGACTTCATAAGTGCCTTGGGCATTGCAATTGAGCACGATGGTTTTGGGCGTGAAGGTAATTAAAAAGATATCCAGAAACACCAGCCCTGCTGAACGGTTGGGCAGGGTTTGTTTGTATACAACTTCCTCAACAGTGTGGGGCTTGAGGATCATCTCGAAGGCTTCCCAGTAGGCTCTTGGGATGGCGAGAAGAATTTCCTGGAGCACTCGCCCCCAATCCCGCCATTGCACCGGTGCGGAAGCCTGGCGCGGCAGCAGCAACGTTGCCGCCACCCCGATGGCCACATTGTCCCAGCTCAGATTGCCCGTCAGCAGAAACCAAATCAAGAGGCGCAGGCCGATCTCCAATAGACCCAACTCAGGGTAGCGTCCCATAGTTCCCCACAGCTAACAGAGCCCAAACCAGCACCAACACTATGCTCAAGCCGCCCACCACTGCTTCCAGCCCTTCGTTCACCGACCCTCCCTTCAAAGGGATCCGCTCCCAAAACCAGCCTAGGGGGATCCCAACGCCCAAACTGAGGAGCGCCTTGAGAAGATTGTCAGCGCCATAGGCCGCCGGTAGCCAGCCCCAGAGCAAGCCCCCACCCCAAAGCACCAGTGCCACTTTATCTTGCCAAGGAGTTGCAGAGGTGGTTGCCCCCTTCATTGGAGAAACAGGTGCCCGCAGCACTCGCACGCCTAAACAAGTGGTGCCGACGGTAACCCCCACCAGCAGCCACTCGTGCCAGGGATCCAGAGCAGACAAGCTGAGGGCCTTGGCCGCATACCCCAAACTGCCGGGTACCCCTGCCAGGGAAGCCGTCCCCAAGAGCAGCATCGGCCAACGCCAGGGATGGGTCACGCTTGTTCCAACAAACAGCAAGGGCTTTGCCAACCCATGGGCAAGACCGTACAAACCTGCCCATTGAGGGGCAGCAATCACAAATCCCATCTGCGATACCGAGCTCCAGGCGAGAAGGTGCTGGGGCGTGCTCCCCATCAAGGCCAGTAGGATCCCGAAAACGGCTGAACCAGCGCTCAAGTAGGGCAACCCCTGGGCCAAGACCGGCGAAGCCTCGCTGCAGCGCACCAAAGCCATGGCTCCTGCTTTGGTCGTAAAACCGCTGAGCACCGCCGCGATAACGGGATCCGCGGTAACGTAGGTGAGGGGCAGCCACAGGCCGGCAACGAAGATCGCCCCCTTGGCCAAAAGACCCACAGCAATCAGCGCCAAGGCCGTGGGGTCGGCCATAACCAAACTGCTCATCGCCAGGGATCCCGTGCGCACATAGACCAGGATTGCGCCCATCAGGTAGAAGAGCATGGCCACATTGCTCATGAAAAGGTAGCGCAGCCCCACCCAGAGCTGGCGATCGCGGTGCGGAGCATTTTCTTCCACTGTGGGTTGGCCCTCAGCCCGCCGCCCATAGGTCAGCAGCAAAAACACGCCGATGCTGAGCACCTCCAGGGAAACGTAGACGCTGATCAGGTCGGCACTGATGATGACGGCGTTGGCGCTACCGTGCACGATCAGTAGCTGCATGGCCAGAAAGCGGCTGCCCGCAAAGCGTCTATCCAAATACAGCGCCACCCCCAGCGTGACCAGGCCGTGGGCCAAGAGCATCGCTGCTCCATTGGCATCGATCCGCAGCGTCACCCCGAAGTGATCCAAAAGCTGCAGCTCCAAGGGCGCAGCGGTTGTGCCGGGCAAGCCCCCCTGCTGCACCGCATAGACCACCGTCAGCGCGGCCATCCCCACCAGGCTGGGACGGGTCAGGGCCGGCATCAAGTAGGTTGTGAAGGCCAGTAGAAAGGGCAATGCCACCCACACCAGCGTCAGCTCAGTCATCGGTAAAAGTGCTCTGCGCCCCTGACGCGACTGCCTGTTCGATGCTCTCGACTTCGAGGGTGGGATGATTGCGGGACAGCTTCATCACCCCCACCAACATCAAGGCTTGTACCGATAGGCCAATGACGATGGCCGTGAGGATGATCCCCTGAGGCACCGGGTCGGCATAGTCCAGCTCGCGCCAGGGTTTGTAGATGGGGGTGAACACACCGCTCCGGGCTGCCCAGATCACGAAGAAGGCGATGACCCCGGTGCTCATAACATCCATAGACAGGATCTTCATAATGAGGTTGCGCTTGACCACGACTCCCCAGAAGCCAAGGAAGATCGTGAGGATGACGGCGGCACTTAACATGGACACCTCGCTTGCTGCGCTCGAGCTATCTGGTCGCTCAGTCGTTCTAAGGCTACGCCCGCTACGTGACCAGTATCCAGCTTCCGCAGCCGCGGCAGCCAGATAGCCTGTGGCCGGCTGCAACGCTGCCGGGATCCCCATCTCCCCAACAAGGCCGGGATCCCGAAGTAGAAAGAGTTGCAGACTCCGAATAAGCAACTTGACCCGACTTCTTGCCAGCTCTGGGGCTTGGTGGGATCCTGGTCATACACTTCTCATGCCAAGGTCGGAATTGATGGCCGCTGTCCGCAGTTTAAGTTGTTTTTAATGGCCTTGGCGGAACCGACTTCTGGATGCTGAAGAAAGGTGTTGGAGAAGGGGGTTTAAAAGCCGTGATGCTGCCGGTGGCGGAAGCAGAAGCCCTGATTTTGCAGGCGGCTCAGCCGCTGGGCCCAGAGTGGGTGGAGCTGGGATCCGCCCAAGGCCGCGTTCTCAGCCAAACTGTGTATAGCCCCCAGGATTTTCCGGCCCATCCCACCTCCAGTATGGATGGCTATGCCGTGCGCCATGAAGATGTGCAAGCGGGGATCCCTTGTGAGCTGCAGGTGATCGAGACTCTCCCCGCCGGAAAGGCACCCACCCGAGAGCTCCAGCCTGGACAAGCGGTGCGTCTCTACACCGGCTCCCTCTTGCCCAGCGGTGCGGACACCGTGGTGATGCAGGAATACACGCAGCAACCTTCGCCAGGAACCGTTCGCCTCTTGCAGCGTCCGCAGCGGGGCCAATTTGTCCGGCCTCAGGGAGACTTTGCCCGCCAGGGGGATCCCCTCCTGCCGGCAGGGCAGGCTTTGGGCGGAGCGGAGCTGGCCGTTTTGGCCGCCATCCGACAGGCGATGGTGCCGGTGTTTCGTCAGCCCCGGGTAGCCCTGTTCTCGACAGGGGATGAGTTGGTGCCCATCCAGCAGGTGCCGGGGCCGGGGCAGGTCGTGGATTCCAACCAGTACGGCTTAGCGGCTCTGGTCAAGGCAGCGGGTGGGATCCCGATCCAGTTGGGCATCGTGCCGGATCGGCTCCAGGTGTTGCGGCAGGTCGTCCAGCAGGCCCTGGCCTCCGCCGATGGGGTGATCTCTTCCGGAGGGGTATCGGTGGGGGATTTTGACCTGGTGGAAAAGGTGCTGGAGGAGTTGGGAGGCGAGATTTTCATCCGCAGCGTGGCCATCAAGCCGGGCAAACCCCTGACGGTGGCTCGTTTTCCCAATCCCCACGGCCCCCCCAAGCTCTACTTTGGCCTGCCGGGCAACCCTGCCTCTGCCCTGGTGACCTTCTGGCGCTTTTTGCACCCGGCCCTGCGAAAAATGGGCGGATCCCTGCCCCCCTACTGGCAGATCCTCTCCGCCTTCAGCCCGGTGGATCTGCATGCCGACGGTCAGCGGGAACACTATCTCTGGGGACGGCTGCAGGTCAGGCCTGAGGGGATCCAATTTCAGCCCGCCGCCAACCTCAATTCCGGCAATCTCATCAGTCTGGCCGGCTGTAATGCCTTGGCTGTGCTGCCAGTAGGGACAACCCAGATCCCTGCCGGTTCGCCCGTTCAGGTGCTGCAACTGCCCTGAAGATCCCTAGCCCTCCTCTCGCTGCTGCTGGAATAGCCGCCATAGTCAATCCAAATAACAATGAGACGCTAGCCAGTACAACAGTTCCGTCTGCAACAGCGGACCGCAGGCCTTATCACTTCATCCACAGAAGTTCCTCTATCAGCATGCATCCTTGCCCTCTTGAGAGCACTAAAGTCACCCTCAATCTCATTCAAGTCTGGCGAGGGCCTCAGCAAAAAACCACCTCCTGCCCTGCCGCTTTCATCAAATCCTTTATCCTTCCCTTCCGTTCGCCGAGCAGGCCCTAGGCCTTTGAATCGGCCCATTGCCCAGAGTCAATACAGATGTCCTCTCCAAACTCGGCATTTAGTGTCCCTCAAATTCTTCCGCATTCGAGCTACTTGAAAAAGCGTCGGGGCTATCAAACCCCCTCTCTCCTTCCTCCTACCGGCTACTCAGCTCTCTCTCTTCCCATAAACTTTCTCCCCTCTCTTTGGCCAAGCATAAAACAGGTGCGTATCTCCCCAAACCCTGTCTCGTCATTCTCTCATCATTCGCGTCAGCGGTGCAGAGCCCATTGTAAGCTAAACTCTCACTTCCATACTTCTGAACCAACTCCCTCAAGACCCTAGAGTCGTTGATTCTCTCTTGGATTCTCTCTTGCCAATCCCGCCCTCGGTGCCTTAACTCTTTTTTTTCGCGTTGTTTTCATCTTCCTAAGAGCATAGTAAATAGCACTGGGATGGACGCCAAACCTCTGGGCTCTATCCTTCAGTCGAGC
>NZ_JANSHQ010000085.1:0-3055 GCF_047461715.1 Synechococcus sp. R8-2
CCGCCCATGGTCATTTCTGGGATGATCCTCGCCTCTGAGCCAAACACCTGGCGGGCAGCTTGTTCCACCAGCGCTACCATAGCAGGATCGTTGCAAACCGCTGGGTAGCCCCGTTCGTACTGAAACTCGTAGGTGGCCCCGTAGGCTTGGCAAATGCCGGCAACGATTTCTTCCATACGTTTTGAGATCAAATCCCGCACTTCCGGCTGAAAGCTGCGCACGGTGCCCCAAATCTCAGCTCTAGGGGCAATGACGTTAAAGGTATCGCCAGCCCGGAAGCGGCCCACCGTCACCACCGCCGGCTGCAGCGGATCCACACTGCGGGAGACGATGGTCTGCAAAGCATTGACAATGTGGGATCCCACCACAATGGCATCTACCGTCTGCTGGGGAAGGGCGGCATGTCCGCCTCGCCCGATCACCTGAATCTGAAAGCGGTCGGCAAAGGCCATCGAGGGGCCACTTTTCACGCCAATAGTGCCCAGAGGGCGATTATTCCACAGGTGTAGGCCGAGGATGGCTTCCACATCCGGGTTTTTCAGAACCCCCGCCTCCAGCATGGGCTTGGCTCCGCCGGGGCCTTCTTCGGCAGGTTGAAAAATGACCTTGACCGTGCCCTTGAGGTGTTGACGGTGCTGTTGCAGCAGCTTGGCGGTGCCCATAGCAATGGCCGTATGGCCGTCGTGGCCACAGGCGTGCATGACGTTGGGGATGGCGGAGCGGTACTCGACTTCATTGGCCTCATGAATGGGCAGGGCATCCATATCGGCCCGCAGCGCCAAAACCGGCCCCGGCTGCTCTCCCTCAATGGTGGCCACGATGCCGGTGTGGGCAATGCCGGTCTGGTGAGGGATCCCCCAACTTTTCAGGCGCTGGCTGATGTAAGCAGCGGTTTGCTTCTCCTGGAAGCCCAGCTCAGGATACTTGTGGATGTGGCGGCGCCAGGTCACCAACTCGGGTTGTAAAGCTCGAACAGCAGGGCGAAGTGCGGGAAAGGACATGACCTGAAAAACAAAAAAACAAAAATGTCTTGGAAAACCTTCACCGATGGCCGGTGTTGGTTGCATGCAGTTGCCTGTCGATTTTGCCCAGTATGGCATTGCTGAGGCTGCTTTCCGCTCGGCGTCGAGGTGGACATCTAGGCCCACTGGGATCCGGTTTCCGGCGGCAGATCCTGCCAACGGCCCGGCCCCACTGCTCGCAAAGCTTCCTGCAAGGAGATCGCCCCTGAGTAGAGGGCTTTACCCAAAATGGCCCCCGTCAAACCGGGCAAGCTCAACAAAGCCAGCAAATCCGTTAGCGATCCGATTCCCCCCGAAGCAATCACAGGCAGGCGGGAGATGGCGAGGATCTCCTGCAACTGTTGTAGGTTGGGGCCGGCCAGGGTGCCATCCCGGCCAATGTCGGTGTAGATGATGCCGGCGACGCCCTGTTCCCCCACCCGTTGCACCAATTCGGTGGCCCGCAGGGGAGTGGTGCTCAGCCAGCCGCGGGTGGCCACTTGCCCCTGCCGAGCGTCGATCCCCACCCAAACCCGACCGGGGAAGGCTTGGGTCATAGCCTCCAGGGTGTCGGGATCCTCTACGGCTAGGGTGCCAACGATCACCCGATCCACCCCCAGCTCCAGCAACTGCCGCACCCGTTCCAGGGATCGGATCCCACCCCCCACCTGAATCGGGATGGCCAGTTGGCGCACCAGGCGCTCGATGGTAGGCAGGTTAATCGGATCCCCGCTTTTGGCTCCGTCCAGATCGACCACATGCAGGCGAGGGGCACCCTGTGCCGCCCAAGCTTCGGCCTGTTGGATCGGGTCGTCGGCTACCTGTTCTGCCTGGGCGTAATCCCCCTGGTAGAGGCGCACGGCGCGGCCCTGCAAAAGGTCGATGGCGGGGATCACCTCCAGAAAAGCAGTTGAGTAAGGCATGATGGGATCCCTTGAGGGGCTTTTCCAGTATCGCCTGGGAGCGGCCTTGCTCCAGCGGAGATCTGGATCTCTAGACCCTAAAGTGCTCCACACCGCTGACGCGATGGGAGAACATCCTGAGATGACTATGAACGCGCGCCAACTGGCTCTGTTGGCTCTGCAGAAAATCGAGCGCCAAAACGCCTATGCCGACCTGGTTCTGGGGCATTTGTTGGCCAACAGCAGCCTGATCCCCGCCGACCGGCATCTGGTCAGCGAGCTGGTGTATGGCATTACCCGCCGTCGCCGCACCCTCGATGCCTTGATCGATTGCTTTGCCCAGCGTCCTGCCCACAAGCAGCCCCCCGATTTGCGACTGATTTTGCATCTCGGCCTCTACCAACTGGCTTTTTTGGATCAGATCCCGGCCAGTGCTGCCATCCATACCAGCGTGGAATTGGCCCGCCAGATGGGGCTGGGATCCCTGACAGGGGTGGTGAACGGCATCTTGCGCGCCTACCAGCGGCAAGTGTTGGATCAGCCAGAGAAGGATCCCCTCAAGCCCCTCGAGGACACTCTGCCAGCCGACCCAATTCAGGCTTTGGGGATCCGGCACAGCTTTCCCGACTGGCTGGTGCGTCTGTGGTGGGAGCAGCTGGGGCCAGCAGAAGCCGAGCAGTTGTGCGCCTGGTTCAACCGACCGCCCCACCTAGATCTGCGGGTTAACCCGCTGCGGGCAGAGGTAGACAGGGTCATCCAAGCCCTGGCAGAAGCAGGGATCCCTGCCCTCCCCATCTCCGAGGTGCCGGGTGCCTTGCGACTTCAGGATCATGCTGGCGACATCACGGCCCTGCCCGGCTTTGCCCAGGGTTGGTGGAGCGTTCAAGATGCCAGTGCCCAGCAGGTGGTGCATTGCCTGGATCCCCAGCCAGGGGAGCGGGTGATCGACTGCTGCGCTGCTCCGGGCGGCAAGACCACCCAAATAGCCCAACACATGCAGGATCGGGGGGAAATCTGGGCTTTGGATCGCCACCCCCACCGTCTGCGGCGCCTGGAGGAAAATAGGCAGCGCCTGGGCTTGAGCTCAATCCGTCCCCTGGCCATCGACCTGTTATCCCTGAGCGCTGCTGCCGATCGCGTCAGCGGGACGGA
>NZ_JANSHQ010000086.1:0-3748 GCF_047461715.1 Synechococcus sp. R8-2
GGGGGTTAGAGGCATGCTCCACAGATCCCTCAAGCTGGCAAGGGATCGCTATGATTTCAGCATAGTCTGAATCCTTCTGGGGGAGGGCTGGCTTGGTTGTCCGGATCCCTCCAACACCAGACGACTAGAATGAGAAGGAAGCAGATTTGCCTATTCCCAGCAGCATCACCCACTCAGCAGGGCCGTCTTTTTTCTTATGCTAGACGCTTTACTGATCGCGATCTTCATGTTGGCCGGGGCTGGTCTCGGGTTTTACGGCCTGGATTTGCTCCCTCCTGCCGCCATTCAGGGGGCCAATGTGGAAGGAGCCCGTGTCGTCACCAGCGGCTTTGGCGTGCTGGCAGGACTGGCTTTGGGATCCCTGGTGCGCTGGAGCTACCGTCGCTTCGAGGCCAATGTGCGCTCCCTGCCGCCGGACGTGTTGATCAGCCGCTCGGTGGGGTTGGTGATCGGCTTGGTGATCGCCAATCTGGCCATGGCTCCTGTGTACTTGCTGCCCTTGCCTCCCCAACTCAACAGGTTCCTCGAGCCACTGGCTTCGGTCTTTTTCAGCTTGGCCTTTGCCTATCTGGGGGTCAGCCTGGCCGATACCCACGGCCCCTCGCTGCTGCGGCTGTTTAACCCCAACTATGCTTTACAAGCAGCCCTCTGGGCGGAGGGCAATGTGGTGGCTGCCACGGCCAAGGTTTTGGACACCAGCTCCATCATCGATGGCCGAGTAGCCCAGTTGATCGAGACGGGCTTCTTGGAAGGAACCCTGGTGGTTCCTCGCTTTGTGCTGACGGAATTGCAGACCATTGCCGACAAAGCCGATGCCCAAAAACGAGAGCGGGGCCGCAAAGGTTTGGATACGCTGCAGGCTCTACGAGAGGCCTACCCCGATCGTTTCGTTATTCACGAAGCCAACTATCCAGATCTGACCACTGTCGATGAAAAGCTGGTGCGCCTCACCCAAACCGTGGGGGGAACGCTGCTTACCACCGATTACAACCTGAAGAAGGTGGCGGCTCTGCAGGGGGTCAAGGTGCTGAATGTGAATGAGTTGGCCGAGGCGCTGCGGCCCATCTATGTTGCCGGCGACAGCTTTGATATCAAGATCACCCGCGAAGGAAAAGAGCCAGGTCAAGGGGTAGGCTACTTGGAAGACGGCACCATGGTGGTGGTGGAAGAAGGGCAGCGCTCTGTGGGCAAAACCCGCTCTGTGGTTGTGACCAGCGCCATTCAAACCTCAGCAGGCCGCATGATCTTCGCCCGCCTCAACAAGGATCCTGCCCCACTAACCCGCCCGGCCTCTGATCCGGCCAGCCCGGCTTCCTCTGGAAAAACCTGAGTTTTGGCCTACGTTCCCCTAGCGCAATGGTGGCTTCATCCCAAATGGGCGCCCTCCGACCCACTCCAATGTTCTACACGCAGGATCGCCAGAGGCGCTTCTGGAGTTTTTACTGGGAAGATGCCGAGAAATATGGCATCCACCCTCAGCACATCGTGAGCGGACAGCAAATCTGGGAGGTGGCCAACGCTGGAGAGTACGAAGCCAAGCTCAACCAGGTCTTTGCAAGCGGGGATCCCCTCTCCTACGAATGCCAGGTGCTCTCGCCCCGCTACAAGTTGCATCTGCATCTTTCTCTCAACCCTGTACGGGACATGGAAGGGGAGGTGGTGGCGGTTGCGGCAGTGGGCAAGTTGCTGGGGGCTACGCCTTTTGCGTTGGCCGGAGGAACCAGCAGCCCCAACAGCCAGCCCCATGCTCTCCCGGCCGATCCGGTACAGGGGATCACGACGCAGTTGGTGCGCAACATCCGGCATTCCCTGGATATCCGGCAACTGTGCCAGCAGACCGTGGAGCAGTTGGGGCAACTGTTTGAGGTAGATCGCTGCCTGATGGCCCTCTACGAGGTGGGGCAAGACTCCCTCACGGTCAATGCCGAGTACCGCCGCCATCCTGGGGATCCCTCCCTGCTCCACCAGACCCTGAAGCTGGCAGATTACCCCCATTTGTTGCAGGCCCTCAGACAGGAAGAACCGGTGGAGGCGGGGCGACATCTGGCCATTGCCATGTCTTACCAGGGCTACGCCAACAGCCTGCTCTGGCTGGAAATGCTGGATCCGAACAGGGTTCCTGTTTGGCAGCCAAGCCACATTCAGGTACTCCAGAGCATTGCCACCTACCTGGGCGCAGCCATTGCCCACGCCATTTTGCTGGATCAAAGTCGCCAACTGGCAACCCGCTTGCAGTTAGCCAACCAAACTCTGCGTCAGAAAAATAAGGAGCTGGAGCAGGCCCGTGCCCAAGCGGAATCGGCCAACCAACTGAAAAGCCAATTCCTGGCCAACACCTCCCACGAGCTGCGCACCCCTCTCAACGGGATCATCGGCTTTATCAAGCTGGTGCTGGACGGGATGGCCGAAAACCGCGAAGAGGAGCTGGACTTTTTGCAAGAGGCCTATCGCTCTGCCCTGCACCTGCTGGCCCTAATCAACGATGTGCTGGATATCGCCAAGATCGAGGCGGGCAAAATGCAGTTGGAGTTCCAGCCCTGCGACCTGCGAGCTTTGTTTAAGGATGTGGAGGCCAAGACCAGCTTGCAGGCCAGCCAAAAGGGCCTACAACTGAGCTTCCACCTGCCCAACACCTCGGATCAGATTTTGCTCTTGGGCGATTACCAACGCCTGTTGCAGGTCATGCTCAATTTGGTGGGGAATGCCATCAAGTTTACCCCCAAGGGCTCGGTAACCGTGCGGGCGGATATCCTGCCCGGCAACCCGGGTTTGGCCCGCATCCGCGTCATCGACACCGGGATCGGGGTATCGCTGGAAAAGCAGCAGAAGCTGTTTCAGGCTTTCACGCAGGTGGATGGTTCCACCACCCGCCAATATGGAGGAACCGGCTTGGGCCTGGCCATCAGCCAACGCCTGGTGGAGGCGATGGGAGGGGAAATCAATTTCTACAGCTTGGGCGAAGGGCTGGGATCCACCGTCACCTTTACGGTGCCCCTCTACCGCAAGCCGCTCCTGAGCGGGGATCCGAACCCAGAGGCAATCCCTGTCAAGCCAGAGAAACCTGAGGATGCGGATCCCACCTTGATTTCTGTTCCCAACTCAGTCCAGCGATGACCCACCCGGCAATTGCTCCTGCAACCCCTCTGGGTACCGCTCGGTTGCCCTATCCTCGTAAACGGTTTGGTCAGCATTGGCTCAAGGATCCCGCTGTTCACGAGGCGATTGTGCGGGCTGCCCAGTTGAATGATCTAGAGGGAGACGCGGATCCCACTTGGGTGCTGGAGATCGGCCCCGGCACCGGCCAACTGACGCGGCGATTGCTGGCCCAGGGTGTCCAGGTGGTGGCGGTGGAGATCGACCGGGATCTGTGCCGACTGCTGCAAAAACGGTTCGCCGGCCAACCCCGTTTTCACCTGCTGGAGGGAGATTTTCTCCGCCTGCCGCTGCCTCCTCAACCCCGCCTGCTGGTGGCCAATATCCCCTACAACCTGACCGGCCCCATTTTGGAAAAGGTGCTCGGATCCCCGGCCCAGCCGGTTCGGCAGTTCGAGCGCATTGTCCTTCTGGTGCAAAAAGAGCTGGCCGAGCGCTTGCAGGCCGGCCCCGGCAGCAAAGCCTATGGTGCTCTGAGCCTGCGGACGCAGTATTTGGCCGATTGCGAGCTGATCTGCAGGGTGCCCCCCACCGCTTTCAAGCCCGCCCCCAAGGTGGAATCTGCTGTGATTCGCCTCACCCCCCGCCCCGCCCC
>NZ_JANSHQ010000087.1:0-16571 GCF_047461715.1 Synechococcus sp. R8-2
TATCTGGCCAATTAGGGGATAGGTCTCCAGCTCTGATCGGGATCCACTGTATCCTGGAGCTTTACGACTGCCCGGCCAAACTTTTGGATGATGCCTCTCTGGTGCAACAGGCTTTGCGAGAGGCAGCCAGACGCTCCAACTCCACCTTTTTGGGAGAGCTGTGCCATCCATTTGAGCCGCAGGGGATTACAGCCCTCGCTCTTTTGGGGGAATCCCACATCTCCATTCACACCTGGCCCGAAGCGGGCTACGCGGCGGTGGATGTGTTCACCTGTGGTCGCCACACCCGACCGGAAGCGGCCTGTGAATATCTGATCGACGTGTTTCAAGCGCGACGATATTCCCTGCGCAAGGTGCCCCGCCGCACCGCGCAACCGACACTCCTGGAAGAGGCCCCAGACTCGGCTGAGGTGCTCACCTGCGAAGCGAGCCGACGAAGGCGCTGAGATCTTCGCCAATCGCAGCTTTTTCCAAACTGTCATGGGGGCCATCTGTAGGCTGGGTGGGATCCGATTCACCCCAGAGGTCAGTCTATGTTGCTGGAAAAAGCTGTAGCGAGGTGCTTATGAGCAGCCCGAGAAGTTTCTTCTGGGTTCAGGAGTACTTTACCCCTTGGGACTACACCGCCCGTGCCGTCACGCGCATCTTGGCCTACCGAAAAACCCCTTTCCAGGAGATGCTGATCGCCGAGACGGGGGCCTTCGGCAAGGGTCTGATGCTGGATGGGCATTGGCAATCCACTACCGTGGATGAGTTTCTGTACCACGAGGCTTTGGTTCATCCGGCTATGGTGCAGGTTGTCCAAGCGGGCGGGATCCCCCGGCGGGTACTGGTGTTGGGGGGGGCAGAAGGGGCAACGCTGCGGGAGGTGCTGCGTTGGCGCTCGGTGGAGCAGGTGGTGATGGTGGACATCGATGGGGAGGTGGTGGCAGCCTGCCGAGAGCACCTGCCGGAAATGCACCAGGGATCCTTTGAAGATCCGCGGGTGGAGGTGGTGATTGCCGATGCCTTGGATTTTCTCCAAGAAACAGGCCCCATTTGGGATGTGATCCTTTCCGATCTCTCCGATCCCATTGAGTCCGGCCCTGCCTATCGCCTCTTCACCCAGGAGTTTTTCCGCCAGATTCGCTCCAAGTTGCAGCCCGATGGGGCTTTCACCATCCAAGCCGGGCCGACGGGGCCGGTTGAGCTGCCCCAGCACACCCGCATTGTTCGCACCCTGAAAACGGTGTTTGCCGCTGTGCAGCCCTACTCCATCTATGCCCCCACCTACGGTGGCCCGCTGGGTTTTGCCCTGGCAGCTCAGGATCCCATCCCCTCCAGGCCAGAGCCGGAGCAGATCGACCAGATGCTGAGCCAACAGTTGGATCCCGAGCGGGGGGCACTGCAATTCATCGATGGCATTACCCTTCTGGGCCTCTACCAAGTCCCAGCTCACCTGCGCCGCGCCATTGCCGCCGAGACCACGGTTTATACCCTGGACAACCCGCCTCGCATCGAATAAGGGGCTATCCAGCACCCCGAAGGGATCCCAGGAGAGTTTGTCTTTGGTGCCATAACTTGGTAGATTCGTCTGCAGCCGAATTTTGCTTCCCTAATGAGAGTCTTGGTTATTGGTGGTGACGGATACTGTGGCTGGGCGACGGCCCTATACCTATCCAACAGGGGTTATGAGGTGGCCATTCTCGATTCCTACGTCCGCCGCCTCTGGGATCTGCAACTGGGGGTTTCTACCCTGACCCCAATTGCCCAGCTAGAGCAACGGGTGGATTGCTGGAAGGGGCTAACCGGCAAGGACATTCCCATCTTTGTCTGCGACGTTACCAACTACGAAGCCCTGATCTCCTGCATGCGCCGCTTCCCGCCGGAGGCCATTGTTCACTTTGGCGAGCAGCGCTCTGCCCCTTACTCGATGATCAGCCGCGAGCATGCGGTGATGACCCAGGTGAACAACGTGGTGGGCACCTTGAACATCCTCTACGCCATCAAGGAGGAATTTCCCGATTGCCACCTGGTGAAGCTGGGCACCATGGGTGAGTATGGCACCCCCAACATCGACATTGAGGAGGGGTACATCACCATCGAGCACAATGGCCGCAAGGATACCCTGCCCTACCCCAAGCAGCCGGGATCCATGTATCACCTCTCCAAAGTACACGACAGCCACAACATCCACTTCGCCTGCCGCGTCTGGGGCCTGCGGGCCACCGACCTCAACCAAGGAGTGGTGTACGGCGTGCTCACAGAAGAAACCGGCATGGACGAGGTGCTGATCAACCGCCTTGACTACGATGGTGTATTCGGCACGGCTCTAAACCGCTTCTGCATTCAGGCTGCCGTGGGCCATCCGCTGACAGTGTATGGCAAGGGCGGCCAGACCCGCGGTTTCCTGGATATCCGCGACACGGTGCGCTGCGTGGAGCTGGCCATTGCTCACCCTGCCGAGCCGGGCCAATTCCGGGTGATGAACCAGTTCACAGAGCAATTTAGTGTTGAGCAACTGGCGTTGCTGGTGCAAAAGGCGGGAGCCACCATGGGCCTGAAGGTGGAAATCAACCACCTGGAGAACCCCCGCGTCGAGCTGGAAGAGCACTACTACAACGCCAAAAACACCAAGCTCCTAGACCTGGGCCTCCAGCCCCACTATCTGTCCGATTCCCTCTTGGATTCGCTGCTCAACTTTGCTCTCAAGTACAAGGATCGGGTGGATGTGCGGCAGATTTTACCCAAGGTGAAGTGGAAAGGTTAACTCTCCAGGCAAGCTTGGGCCAGGCTCAGCCAGCCGCGCGCCAGGTTGTCCAGGTTATAGCCGCCTTCCAAGCCGAAGAGGGTTTTGCGGGTCACCTGCTCCAGGCAAAGGCGGGCCATGCGGCCAAAGGCTTCCGGCTCTAGCTGCATACCGGCCAGGGGATCCCCTTTGGCACAGTCGAAGCCGGCGCTCACCAGCAGCAAATCCGGCTGGAACGCTTGCAAGAACGGCAAGATCTTCTCGTCGAGGGCCTTTTTGTAGGCCAACCAACCCGAGCCGGCAGGCAAAGGCACGTTGCAGAGGTTGCCGTGGATCCCGGTTTCGCGAGCGGAGCCGGTGCCGGGGTAGAGGGGAAACTGATGGATGGAGGCATAGGCCAGTTGGGGATAGCGCTCCACCACCGCCTGCGTGCCGTTGCCGTGGTGAACATCCCAATCGAAAATCGCCACCCGCTTCACCCCCGGCTGATCCAGCGCCCACAGCGCCGCAATGGCTGCGTTGCTGAATAAACAAAACCCCATTGCCCGTTCTGGCTCTGCGTGATGCCCAGGCGGACGACACAGCACCAAAGCCGGCTGAGCGGTGGCCAAAACCGAAGCAGAGCCGGCAATCCAAGCTCCCACAGCCAGGCGCGCTGCCTCAAAACTTCTCCCCGAGAGAGCAGTGTCGGCATCGATGCGTCCCCCACCTGCTGCTGCCAACTCAGCCACCTGTTGAATGTGCCGACGCGAGTGTACTCGCTCCAGCTCTGCCAGCTCCGCCAAGGGGGGATCCCGCCATTCCAACTGGTTGGCAAAAGGGGCACCACGCAGCGCCTTAACAATGGACTGCAAGCGAGCCGGACGCTCGGGGTGAAATGGCCCAGTATCGTGGCTGAGGAAAATATCAGAATAGTAAACAGGCAACATGGGCAGAGGCAACAAGCTAAGGCAACGCCTTTGCAGTGTAGCTTAAGCCCGCCCCCTCTATCCGTAGAAGACCTCTGACATGGATCCCGCATAGGGGTCAAGGCCAAAAGAGGCTTGTTGGAGTTTTTGATTGACCACATCCCGCACTACCGACCGCAGCAATTCCAGCTCAGAGGAATTGAGTTGATCGCGGCTGGGACACTCATCGGCAGCCAGCCACATGTAGATGGCGGGGACCCGGTTTAGGATCTGCTGCATCATCGCTTCCCGCTCCCTAGCGTCATGAAACACCTGTTGATGGGGGTGCTCAGTGGAGAGGATAGTTTCCAGTTCTCCCAATGCCAGGTACTCGACGATATTAACCAACATCTTTTCCATGATGAATGTCCCTCCTAAAAATCCCTGTCGCTCTTAAAAACAGACATTAAACAAAAAACGCTGCTTCCCCATCTTCCTCCGCTGCTTTTGGCACCGGATTTTGCCTACAGGCCGACCATTTAAGCCGGTTGCAGTTAAGTCTGCCGTCGGGAAGAAGTTGCGGTTTCGTTCGTAAGATCCTCTTGTGCAGCCAATCCTTGCCTCCTCTATTCGCCTCGTTTGCCTTTCCACTTGCCGCTGAAAGCAGCCAATAGGAGCCATCAGCAGCTGGAAAATCTTTTTGCTGGTATTCAGTACCAACGAAGAATTATCAGCGTTCAAGAGAAACAAGGTAGAGCGTTTAACAAAGACTATAGAAACTCGACTGCAAAAGGCAGGAAGATCTTACTCAGCTATTTGTCATTCACTACCCTAACACGTGACTGTGTAAGAAATTGCGGGAATATTAAGAAACTTACATATTTCTTGACAATTGACTAAAACTTCTGTCTGTCAAGGAGGCCCTGGAAGGCAGTTAAAGAGTTGTAAAGAGCAACTCTTCCCTTGGCTCCAAGACCTGAAGAACTGCCAAATCCAGGGATCCAAAACAAATAGATTTAGCCTGCTATGGGCAGATCGACTCGCTGAGCCTGGATCCAGAAAGACTCTAGGTCATAGTAGTCCCTTTCCTGTTGCATAATCACATGGACAATGAGATCGGCATAGTCGATCAGTATCCAAGAGGCCGATTCCTGCCCTTCGATGCGGCGCGGAGTTTGTTTCCACTCGTCCCAAACCTTTTCCTCAATTGCTCGGGCAATGGCGCGGACTTGCGTGAGCGAGTAGCCGCTGACCAGAAGAAAGTAATCTGCCAAAGTGGAGACTTGGGATACATCCAGCAGAACGATATCGCCACCTTTTTTCTCTTCTGCCGCGCGAGCTGCACTCAGCGCCATGCAATAGATGGGATCCCCAGCAGGGTCAGGCATGAGATGTAGCAACTAAAACCCTCCTGAAACGACTGAGTTAACCTAGGACACCGCTTTTTCTAAAGGATGTAACAAAAAATGATTCCGAGTCATGAGTGTGCGCGGATGAACCACCTGATTCCGGTCTAGCAAAAATTTTAGGCTCAAGTCACATACTCCCACTACGGTTTTAGACAAATCTACAAAAGCCATCTGCCGCAACCGCTCCAATTCTGGGCTGTTGCCCCGATTCGGCTCCAGGGCATCGGCCACGAAAACCACGCAACTGAGCGGATCCATGCCGGGCTGCCCTAGCGTGTGGTTGGCAATGGCCGCCAAAATCTCCGGGTCCTGTACCTGAAACTGCTCCCGCGCCACCAGGGATCCCACCTCAGCGTGCAGGATGTGAGGTTCGGCCCGCTCAATTTCATCCAGCTCCCGTTCCTGAGCCACCCTTTGCAACAGTTGCTCCGGCGGGAAAGCCTTGGCCAAGTCGTGCATCAGCCCTGCCCAAGCAGCTTTCTGCTCATCCAGCCCGTAGTGGGCCGCCAGCTGTCGGGCCATCCCCTCTACCCCCAAGATATGGCGGAGGCGAGGAGGAGACACCCGCTCCTGTAGCCAGGCCAACACCTCTTCCCGCCCCAGTTGAGTGCCCATCGCACTAGTCATTCTGCAGCTTCAGCACGGCCATAAACGCTTCTTGGGGCACATCCACCGTTCCCACCGCCTTCATGCGTTTTTTCCCCTCTTTTTGTTTTTCCAAAAGCTTGCGTTTGCGGGTCACATCTCCTCCGTAGCATTTGGCCAAGACGTTTTTGCGCAGGGCTGGTATGGTTTCACGAGCAATCACTTTAGAGCCAATTGCTGCCTGAATGGGCACTTCAAATTGATGGCGTGGGATCAGCTCTCGTAACTTGGCAACTAGGGAACGGCCTACATAAAAAGCTTTGTCCCGATGCACAATTGTGGATAGAGAATCCACCACATCGCCGTTGATCAAAATGTCCAAACGCACCAAATCATCGGCGCGATAGCCAATCATTTGGTAGTCCATGCTGGCATAACCACGAGTGCGCGATTTCAACTGGTCGAAAAAGTCGGTGACCACTTCCGCCAGAGGCAGCTCATACACCAGCGTAGTCCGACCCTGCGCCAGATATTTCATGTCTTTAAAAGTGCCGCGTTTGGTCTCACACAGCTCCATCACGGTACCGACAAATTCCTCAGGAAGAATCACCTCTACCCTGACAATCGGCTCCTCAATGCTGGTGCGCTCGTTGGGGGGAGGCAGCTTGCTGGGATTGTCCACCCGAATCACAGAGCCGTTGTTGAGGGTAACTTGGTACACCACCGTCGGAGCTGTGATCACCAGATCGAGATTGTACTCCCGCTCTAGGCGTTCCTGCACCACCTCCATGTGCAGCAGGCCCAGAAAACCACAGCGGAAGCCGAAGCCCATGGCGCTGGAAATTTCTGGCTCAAAGTACAGGGCAGCATCGTTGAGCTTGAGCTTTTCCAGAGCCTCTTTGAGTTCGGCGTACTGATCGGAGCTGCTGGGGAACAGGCCACAAAACACCATCGGCTTGGCTTCTTTGTAGCCGGGCAGGGGCTCAGGAGCTTTGCGATTCACCAGTGTGATGGTATCCCCAACACGGGCGTGTTCCACGCTCTTGATGGCGGCGGCCATGTAGCCCACCTCGCCCGCATGTAGGGCATCCACCGGCTCTTGGTTGGGACGCATCACCCCCAGCTCGGTAATCTCGTATTCTCGGCCAGAGGCCATAAAGCAAATCTTGTCCCCCGTTTTCACCTCCCCGTCCATGATGCGCACATAGACGATCACGCCGCGATAGGCGTCGTAATAGCTATCGAAAATCAAGGCCCGCAAGGGATCCGCCACTGTATCCCGTGGGGGGGGCACCCGCTGCACAATGGCCTCCAGAATCTCTTGAATGCCAATACCCACCTTGGCAGAGGCGAGGATTGCCCCGCTGCAATCAAGGCCGATCACCTGCTCAATCTCGGCAATCACCCGCTCCGGCTCGGCGCCCGGCAGGTCGATTTTGTTGATCACCGGAATAATTTCCAGGTTGTTCTCCAGGGCCAGGTAGACGTTGGCCAGGGTTTGGGCCTCCACCCCTTGAGAGGCATCCACCACCAGCAGCGCCCCTTCACAGGCGGCCAGGGAGCGGGAGACTTCGTAGGTGAAGTCCACATGCCCCGGCGTATCGATCAGGTTCAAAACATAATCTTGGCCGTCTTGGGCACGGTAGTTCATGCGGGCCGCTTGCAGCTTGATGGTAATGCCCCGTTCCCGCTCCAGTTCCATGCTGTCCAGCAGTTGCGGCTTCATCTCGCGGGCTGAAACGGTGCCCGTTTCCTGCAGGAGGCGATCGGCGAGGGTGGATTTGCCGTGGTCGATGTGGGCGATGATGGAAAAGTTGCGAATACGGGAGACAGGAACGCCGGTCATAAAAACCTGATCAGGGCAAAGATTTTTTACAATGCTAGCCTCTCTGCTCCCCTGCCTGAACTGAGGTTGCCCAGAAGTTGGCTGCCAAGGGGAGAAGACACAGCCCTTCTGCCGGACACCAGAGCACCCTACTGGAATTGGCCGGGACAGCTCCTTTCCGGCAGCGCTGACTAGAGCCGGTACAACAGACGTGCCGCTTGTGTGGCAGGGATGGGATCCCATGAAGGGGAAAAAGCCAGAACGAACTTAGGCGGTGTTGTCGCCAGCTCGCCAGGAGGCTATGGGTCTGACCCGACGGCAGAGGAAGCAGTCCAGAACCCTGCCCAAAGCACTACTTGTCTAACTTCTCAATGTAGGGGCGAATGTCATTGAGGTCGATGTAGCGGTCGGTGGCGTTGCGCAGCTCGCGGGCGATCATCCCTTCGGTGGAGACAACTGTAATCAGCGTGTTTTTAGAACGCAACAACTCGACGGCCCGCTCAAAATCTCCATCGCCGCTAAATAGAATGATCCTATCGTACTGGCCAACGGTGTTGAACATATCGATTACTATTTCGATATCCAGATTTGCTTTTTGGGAGTACCGACCGGAGTCTTCATCTCGATATTCTTTGAGGATCTTGGTGCGCACAGTGAAGCCCATGCTGATCAGAGCGTCTCGAAAGGCCCTCTGATCATGGGGATCCTTGATGCCGGTGTACCAAAAGGCGTTGACCAATTCAACATTCGGCTGTGATCTAACAAAATAATCCAGCACCCGGCGTGGGTCAAAAAACCAGCCATTTTTCTGTTGAGCATAAAACATATTATTGCCATCAATAAAGATGGAAACCCGAGTGACGGGATGATGGTAAAACATAAAGCTTTTCCGAAAAAAGTAAGGTGAACTGGTCAGAAAAAGAGGATGAAAACGAGGTCACTGACTTTCCACAAGAGCCATTTGGGCAGCCAGCACCTTGCTGACACCAATCTCTCATCATAGCCAAAGGTGGGATCCCTTTCTCAAGAATTAACTCTGGGGAGAGGCACCCCTGTAAACCAAAGCGGGTTCCGGTTGCCGCAGGGCATAGCTGGATCCCGGTCGATCGGCTTGGCTAACGTACAGCTCCGCCAATTGTCGAGCCAGGTTACGGATGCGCCCAATGTAGAGGGTGCGCTCGGCTACAGCAATGACACCACGAGCGTCGAGCAGGTTAAAGGTGTGGGAGCACTTGAGCACATAGTCGTAGGCGGGCAGGAGCAGAGACACGGCCAACCGATCCGGCAACACCTGTTTCTGCAGTTTCTGTTGGGTGGTTTCGATCAAACGCTTGGCCTCGGCTTCGTAGAGCCGGAACAATTCCAGTAGCATCTCCGGATCGGAATACTCGAAGTTGTAATAAGATTGCTCGACCTCATTTTGGAAATAGATTTGTCCATAGGTAATCCGTCCCAGAGAAGGATGCTCATTCCAGCAGAGATCGAAAACCGAATCCACCCCCTGCAGATACATGGCCAGGCGCTCTAGCCCATAGGTAATTTCTACAGAAACCGGGCGACAATCTTGTCCGCCCACCTGCTGAAAGTAGGTAAACTGGGTTACTTCCATGCCGTCCAGCCACACTTCCCAGCCCACGCCCCAAGCCCCCAAGGTGGGAGATTCCCAGTCATCTTCCACAAAGCGAACATCGTGTTCTGCCGGGTTCACGCCCAAAGCTTGCAGGCTATTTAGGTACACATCTTGAATGTCATCGGGGGAGGGCTTGATCAACACTTGGTATTGAAAATAGTGCTGCAGGCGATTGGGGTTTTGACCGTAGCGTCCATCGGTGGGGCGGCGACAGGGTTCGACATAGGCCACTCGCCAGGGATCCGGCCCCAAGGCGCGCAAAAACGTGTGGGGGCTCATGGTGCCGGCGCCTTTTTCCAGGTCGTAGGGTTGTAGGATCAAGCAGCCCTGCTCCCCCCAAAACTGTTGCAGGCGAAAGATCAAGTCTTGAAAGGTGTGGGCTGACATGGCAGGGGTTGGGCAGAGATGGATTAACCCCTATCCTACCAATCTCCTCCTCTCAGTCGAGCAGCTCTTCCCGATCAGCTGGATCCGAGTAGTCCCACTCGATGGGGGGCATTTGGTCGAAGGCTTGTTTGAGGGCGCTCTCCCACAGTTTGCGCATCTTGGCCAGGTAGGGATCCCCGGTGCGCAGGCGCAGACGGTGGGTGACCTTGAACTGATCCGCTTGCACCATCACCAAATCGATGGGGGGGCCGACGGAGATGTTGGATTTCATGGTGGAGTCAATGGAGAGGAGAGCGCATTTGGCCGCATCTGCTAGCGAGGTTTCGTAGGAGAGGGTGCGATCCAAGATTGGCTTGCCGTATTTGGTTTCCCCCACCTGCAAAAAAGGGGTTTCCGGGGTGGCCTGGATGCAGTTGCCCTGGCTGTAGATCAAAAAGAGGGCCGGCTCCTCGCCTCGGATCTGTCCCCCCAACAACAGGCTGCACTGGGCGTCGATACCGTCCTTTTCCAGCCAGGGTCGGTCTTGCTCCTGGATGTACCGAATCTTGGATCCCAGGTAGCGGGCCACGTCGTAGAGGTGGGGAAAGGTGTGGAGATTGGTACTTTCCGGTTGGCGCAGATCCCGCTGCACTTCGGTCAAAACGCCCTGGGTGATGGACAGGTTGCCGGACGTGCAGATCAAGATCACCCGTTCTTCGGGCACGGAAAAATCGAACAGCTTTTGATAGGTGGAGACGTAGTCCACCCCGGCGTTGGTGCGGGAATCTGCCGCCATCACCAAGCCAAAGCGGGTGATGATGCCAAGGCAGTAGGTCATGCGAACGATGCGGCTCGGCTCTCTGATTGTAGAGGCGATTGTAGAGGTTCAGGGGAAAGCAAATCCGATTTTGTGGCGGATTTCCTCCCGCAGGCGGGCGGTGATCGAGGCTTCGTCCAAATCGGCCAAAATCTGGGCTATGGCGGCTTTGGGGCCCTCTGGCCCCCAACTGGCTCCCTGGGCCAGGTAGCGGCGGGCGGACTCGCCGATGGCATAGCAGGAAAACCCGGCCAACACCGCCTGCGTCAGGGCCACGGAACCGTAGGCTCCCAGAGAGAATCCCCCCAGCAAGGTTTTCAGGGATCCCAGGCCCAACAGCGCCACCCACTCGCCGGCGCCCAGGCTGAGCATGCTGAGGATGATCTTCTGCAGCAGTTGTGTGGCTCCTGCAGTGCTCATGGGCCAGCCGTACAGGCGGGCCAGGCGCAGGATCAGGGTGACATCGATGGCCAGCCCTCCCAAGGTATCGAGCAGGGTGATGGGGTTGAGGGCAACCGCCAGCGCTTTGGTGCGGGCGGCTGAGGCGATGAGGTCTTGGGCTTGCTGGGCACGGGTTTGCAGCTTGCGCTCAATTACCTGCTGGTTAACCCGATCGGCAAACAGGAGGGCATTCAAGGCCAGCAGCGAACGCCCCTCCCGATGCAGGACTTCCAGGATTTTCAGGCGCAGCTCATCCACCTGCGGGGATCCCACTTCCATCTGGGCAGCAAAGCTCCCATCCGGCCTTTGCACCAGGCGGGGTACGCGAGGGGAGGCCGCCACCATGACGATCTCGTCGGGGGAAAGGAGCTGCCGCACCCGTTCGTTGCGGATCTTGTCGTAAATGGCCTGGCGATCTGCCTCTGGGTACTGGTCGATCTTGTTGAACACCAGCAGCATAGGCTTGCCCGCCTCCCGCAGGGTGGCCAGAGCCTCAAACTCCACCCGCGTCAGATCCCCGCAGACGACAAACAGGATCAAATCCGCCCGCTGCGCCACTTCTCGGGCCAGCCGCGCCCGCTCTTCGCCGTCTACTTCATCCAGGCCGGGAGTGTCGATCAGCTCCAGACGGGATCCCTGCCAATGGGCGACCTGTACCGACTGCACCGAGGAAGGGGGGAGGCGGGATCCCTGCAGGGATGTGCCAGAGAAGGAGGACTGGGGGCGGGTTTCCCAGCTGATGTTCCAAGTTGCCGCTTGCTGGGTACGGGTGATGCCATGGGTGGGCCCCGTCTCAAAGACTGGCTCGCCCAGCAGGGCATTGAGCAGGGAAGACTTGCCTCGCCCCACCAGACCAAAGGCGGCGATGTGGATGACCTCGGTTTCCAGCTTGTCCAAGAGCGCTTGCAAGCTCTCCAACTCCCCTTCTAAGCCCGCGACCTCTTGGGGGCGCAGATCCAGTTGGGCCACCCACTGGCGCAGGCTGCGCTTGGCTTGTTGGTAGTTGAGGTCATCTTGTAGGGTGTTGCGGCGAGCCATAGCCGTAGCGCTCAATAGCGGTAGGAAGCAGCCCTTAAAAGACTCCACTTTGCTCTCGGGATCGGCAGGCTTCCCCACCGGACAGAGAGCTTCTCATCGGACAATACAAGGGACAATACAAGACGATCATAAGAGGAAGGGAAGAGTTAAGCTCAAAGCAAGGCGGCCTCAGCCGCCGGGATCCGCAACTCAAAAATCCGATATCCAAAACTTGGCAAGAGGAGGTTTTCCATGCCCAGGGCTATCTGGAATGGGGTAGTGGTGGCGGAGACAGACCGCTACGAAACCGTAGAAGGCAACATCTATTTTCCGCCGGAATCTCTGCGCCGGGAATACTTCCAGCCCAGCTCTACCCACACCACCTGCCCCTGGAAGGGGGAGGCCAGCTACTACACCCTCGTGGTCAACGGCCAGGAGAACAAAGATGCCGCCTGGTACTACCCGGATCCCAAACCCGCTGCGGCCAACATCCGCGGCTATGTGGCCTTCTGGAAGGGTGTCAAGGTGGAGCCCTAGCCGGAGCCGAGTTTGTCAACCGGGTATGATGGGAAGAGTGGGTTGGAGAGGCGATGCCATGCTGACCAATGGCCGGATCCTGTTTGGCGCGGCCCGGTGGGCGAGAAAGCTGGGCCTGGCCGGATTGAGCCTGGTGCTGTTGGGCTGCAGCCCCGCAGGTTTTCGCACCCCGCGTCCCAGCCTGACCAACAGTGGCCTCAACAGCATCTTCCCCGATGGGGAGCCTGCTTTCAACGGAGATGGCCGCTACCTGGTGTTTTCCTCGGCCCGCAGCGGCAGCCAGGATATTTTTCTCTACGACACGGTGGAACGTCGCTTGGTGGATCTGCCCGGCCTCAACTCCAGCGACGTGGCGGCCACCTCGCCCGACATCAGCGCCGATGGCCGCTACATCGTCTATGTCTCCAATGCTCTGGGCAAGTCTGAGATCTTCCTCTACGACCGGGAAACTCGCAGGATAGAAAACATCAGCAGCCGGGTGCCAGGAGATGTGCGCAACCCCACCATCAGCGGCGATGGCCGGTTTATCGCCTTCGAGAGCAACGGCAAAGGACAGTGGCACATCGAGATTTTCGACCGGGGGCCGGCGGCCAGCACGCGTCCAACCTCACCTTCTTCCCCCAATGCTGACGACAATCCCTGAGGGGATCCTCAAGCTAGGATAGACCCCCCTGCTTTGCAAGAGTTGTTGCATGTCGATTCCCCTCGCCCAGCGACTTCAGCCCCTCGGCGGCAATGTGTTTGACCAAATGGATCGAGCCAAGCGAGAGGCTCGTCGCTCTGGCCTCGATGTGATCGATCTGTCTCTGGGATCCTCCGATCTGCCCCCACCTTCAGACTCCTTGGCGGCCATCCAATCGGCTCTGTCGGATCCCTCTACCTATGGCTACACGCTGTTTCACGACACGGCGGACTTTCGGTCTGCCTGCGCCAAGTGGTACAGGGGCAAGTTCGGCCTGGAGATCGATCCGGAAACAGAGGTGCTGCCGTTGATCGGATCCCAGCAGGGGACGGCCCTCTTGCCCCTGGCTTTGCTCAATCCTGGCGATGTTGCCTTGGTCGCCGATCCGGCCTATCCCTCTCATGCGGGCGGGATCCATCTGGCGGGCGGGATCCCCTACTACCTGCCCCTGCGGGCGGAAAACCGCTTCTTGCCCCAGTGGGATCGGATCCCGGAGGCAATCTGCCGGCAGGCACGGTTGCTGGTGCTGAACTACCCCCACAACCCCACCACTGCCACCGTCACCCCGGAGTTTTGGCAGGAAACCCTACAATTCTGTCAACAGCACGACATCGTTCTGGCCCACGATTTTCCCTATGTGGACTGGCGTTTCGACGGCCAGGTAGCCCCTTCCGCGCTGCAGGCGGATCCCGATAAAACCCGCACCATCGAGTTTTTTTCTCTCTCCAAGTCCTATCACATGGGGGGATTCCGGGTAGCCTACGCCATTGGCAGCCGGGAGCTGATCCGAGCCCTGCGATGGGTGAAATCCACCATCGACTTCCACCAATACCAGGGCATTCTGCGGGGGGCAGCAGCGGCTTTGGCAGTTCCCGATAGTTTTTTGGAGCGCTGGCGGCAGGTGTACCGCGAGCGACGGGATATAGCTGTGGCGGCTCTACACCGCATCGGTTGGCCTGTGCCTTTGCCGGAGGCCACCATGTATCTGTGGGCGCCTTTGCCGGAGTTTTATCGCGGCTCTTCTGCCCAGTTTTGTTTGGACTTGGTGAGAGCCACAGGGGTTGCCCTGTCTCCGGGTTCTGGCTTTGGCCCCAGTGGGGAAGGCTATGTCCGCTTTGCTTTGGTGGTCGAGGGATCCCGTCTGGAGGAGGCGGTGGGACGGATCGAGGCGTTTTTGTCCCAGTGAATTTCCTAAATCCCAAACATCAATCCCAAACATCGAGCATCCAGCTCTCGGTTGGTTGTGCTCGCCCACCCTCGGGCAATCTAAGTCAGGATAAGAGTGTTACCCAAGTTGAGTGGGCATGGAGAAGGAAACGCTCGACAGTTTTTTGTCCATCCGCGGGGTGATGGGGGTGGCGCTCTTGAGTCGGGCAGGTCGCCCTTTCTTCTACCGCTCTTTTCAGGATTTGGATAGCCGACAGCAGCAAGCCCTTACCGAAGGGCTGTTTCAAGTTTTGCAGACCATGCCCCCAGGACTTGACTATTTTGACTTTCAGTTTGCCGAGCAGCGGGTTTTCGTTTACCCCCTTGGGCCGGAATGGGCGCTGCTGGTGGCGGTGAATGACGAGCTGGTGATGCCGGTTTACACCTTGGCCGTGAACCGCCTGCGAGCCGAGCTGCAGCAGGATACGCCAAAGGGCTTGGCCACCTTTCGTCTATTTACCAGCCAGGCGGAGGCAGGCCGGAACGCTACCCAGCCCAGTTCCGCTCCTGCGGCGGGCCCGCGCATGGAGATGGATGTCTTCGTGCAATCTCTGAACCGTCTCTGCCAGATGACAACCGGCTATTTGGGCAAGGCGGTGATCGTCAACTATTGGAAGGCAGCACGGCAGGAAGTGGTGGAACGCCAGGGATCCAAAGCAGAATGGCTGAACCAGTTCGAGATCGAGCGCAGCGGCCAGATCCACTACCGGGGATCCCTCAAGGAACTGGACGAATCTCAGCAAAGGGTGCTACGGGATTGGGTGCTGGCTTTTTTCCGTCGCTGTGAAGAGGTAATCCACGATTTTCGCAACTTGATCAAATCGACAGAACTGCGCCTATGAAAAAGGGGCAGGCTTTTTCCTAAGTAGGGCTATCGGCGAACTCTACCCGGCTCTTGGTCGAGGAAAATCCAGGCTAAGCTATGACCATGATCAACCCGGATCGCGCCAGGTGCAGACAAGATCCCTGCCTGGGGATGTCCCTTCTTGTCGCCGCAAGCCGACCCAGCGAAAGATCCGCTTTGCTACCGCGATGCCGCCGGATCCCTCGTTACTATGGGGTTGCGGCACTCTACGCGAAGGAGTCGCTATGCTGAGAATCGTCACCCAGCTAGCCGAGGCTGAAGCCGAGCTCAGACGGATCTCGGAGCGCACTCAGGCTGACCAGAACCTGCACCGCGAAGCAACTGTGCGGGAGATCCTGCAAGCGGTACGCCGTCAGGGGGATCGGGCCCTGCTGACCTATACGGCTGAGTTCGACCAGGTGGAGCTGAGCGTTGCCGAGCTGAAGGTGTCTGGGGCCGAGCTAGAGGCAGCTTACCAGGCGGTATCTCCGCAGTTGCTTTCAGCCCTACGGCTGGCCAAGCAGCGCATTGAAGCTTTTCACCGGCAGCGGGTGCCCAGCAGTTGGGTAAGCTTTCCCGGCCCTGAGATCGTCTTGGGCAAGCAATACCGCCCTGTGGATCGCGCCGGCCTCTACATTCCGGGAGGGCGAGCCGCCTATCCCAGCACGGTGTTGATGAACGCCATCCCGGCCCAGGTGGCAGGGGTGCCCGAGATTGTGATGGTGACGCCACCGGGATCCGACGGCTCGGGGGGCAAGGGGATTAGCCCGGCCATTTTGGTGGCCGCCCAAGAAGTAGGCATCCACACCATCTATCGCGTTGGAGGGGCTCAGGCAATAGGGGCTTTGGCCTACGGCACCGAGACCATCCCCAAGGTGGACGTGATCACCGGCCCCGGCAACATCTACGTAACTTTGGCCAAAAAGCTGGTGTACGGCACGGTGGGGATCGACTCGCTGGCCGGGCCATCGGAGGTGTTGATCATCGCCGACGAGAGCGCCAACCCCCTTTATGTGGCTGCCGATTTGCTGGCCCAAGCCGAGCACGATCCCTTGGCGGCGGCCATCCTTCTGACCACCGATCTCCAGCTGGCCCAGCAGGTGCAGCAGGCAGTGGCCACCCAGATGGAGGCCCATCCCAACCGTCTGATGGTGGAAAAGTCGGTGGTGAATTACGGGCTGATTGCGGTGGTGCCGGATCTGACGGCGGCGGTGGCTTTGTCCAACCTGTTTGCGCCAGAGCATTTGGAACTGCAGGTGGCAGATCCCTGGGCTTTGCTGGATCCCATTCGCCATGCGGGGGCCATTTTCTTGGGCCACCATACTCCGGAGGCGGTAGGAGATTACCTGGCTGGCCCCAACCATACCTTGCCCACCGCCGGTGCGGCCCGCTATGCCTCGGCTTTGGGGGTGGAAACTTTCCTAAAGCATTCCAGTCTGATTCAATACAGCTCAGCGGCTTTGCGGGAGGTGGCCAGCGCCATTCAGGCTCTCACACAAGCGGAAGGGTTGCCCGCCCACGGCCAGTCGGTACAGGTGCGGTTGGCGGAGGAGCGCTAATCAAGCCCTGGTCGCAGTTAGCTAGACCGCCGGGAAGC
>NZ_JANSHQ010000088.1:0-4457 GCF_047461715.1 Synechococcus sp. R8-2
GGGCTCTGCTGCTGCTGGCGGAAGGGGTGAGTTCCTGGCTGTGGGGAGACTGGGGCAACGGCCTTTTGCCGGGTCTGGTGGCGGGGGTCAGCCTGTATCGCCTGGGATCCCTGGCGCCACAGGTGCTCAGCCGGTTTGCAGCCCGAGCGTTCGGCCTGGAAGCGGGCCTTCGTGCCTTGATCGGACGGGAAAGGTTGGCTATGACAGACTGCACAGCCTCTCTGCCAAGCTCCCTGGCCTAGTTCTCAACCATTTCGGCAGCGTGGTAGGAGCTGCGCACCAATGGCCCTGAGCGCACCTGGCGAAACCCCATCTGGCGGGCTATCTGGCCCAGCTCGGCAAACTCTTCCGGAGTCCAGTAGCGTTCCACAGGGCGATGGGCCAAGGAAGGTTGTAGGTATTGCCCCAGAGTCAGACGATCGCATCCCACCGCCAGCAGATCCCGGAAAGTTTCCAGCACTTCTGCGCGGGTCTCCCCATGCCCCAGCATCAGCCCAGACTTGGTGGGTAATCCAGGATTCAGCTCCTTGACCGTTCGCAAAACCCGCAAGGACAAGTCGTAGCCGGAGCTGCGCCGTACTGCCTGGGAGAGACGTCGCACCGTTTCGATGTTGTGGTTGTAGCAGACAGGCTGAGCGGCCACCACACGGGCAATGCACTCGCGATCCCCGCGAAAGTCGGGGGTGAGCACCTCGATCTGGGTGCCGGGGCAGCGCCGCCGAATTGCCTCCATGACCTCCACAAAGCGACCGGATCCCTGGTCGGGCAGATCGTCGCGGGCCACCGAGGTGAGTACCACATAGCTGAGCCCCAGCAGCTCAACCGCCTCGGCCACTTTCTCCGGCTCTGCGGGATCCAATGGTGCGGGCCGTCCACTGGCCACCTGGCAAAAAGAGCAGGCGCGGGTGCAGATCCCTCCCATCAACAGAAATGTAGCGGTTTTTTGGCTGTAGCACTCGGCTCGGTTTGGGCAGCGCCCCTCTTCGCAAATGGTGTGCAGGCCCCGCTGCTTGATCACCTGCTGCACCGCTGAAGTCTCGCTGGCTTTACCGATGGAACGCTTGACCCAATTGGGAAGAGGGCTAACCGACATGGGAAGAACCATTGCGTTGAAGCTGGGTAGCAGCAGCAAGATAGCGCCCTTCTACAGTCGAAGGATGCAGCGCCTGCTCTGCCATTCTGACATGATGAAGCTCTGGGTTCCGAAAAGGGGAGGCCGAAGTCTTTGGGTCGACGGACTTCTCGGCTCGCACCAGCGGGACAAAGTCCTCCCAAAGCTCAGCCCTGTTCAGGGTTGCATGGGTCTTTCGGGGAGATTAAGCCACCTGGGGTGTGGTCAGCATTTGGTCGACGATGCGCTGCACAATCTGGAAGCCGGTCACCGCCTGCCAACCCAAGATCGCCAGGATCACCACGTTCAATAGAATATGCACGTTGCGCGCCCAGACTTTTTGCCCGTCTTTCATCAGCGGTGCTAGAGCCGCAGAGCTGGCCACCAAGGCCACAATGCCCAACCCAGCCAGCAGGTGAGGCCCAACAAACAGCTTGCCATTGTTCAGGTAGGTAACCCCCATGCCGCCCAGCGCCCCGAACACCATCAACACCAAGAACAGGGATCCGGCGAGGAAATGCCGCTGACCAAACTTCCCTTTGATCAGCTCTTTGCGTTCTTCTGCCGAGGCAGTGCGCACCCGTCGCGCTTGCAGACCCAGGTAAAGGGCATACAGGGCCAGCGCAAACGCCAAAATCATCAGCACAGGATGAAAGAAGGGCAAGGCCAGCTCTAGCCAGCGGGGAAGTTGAATGCTCATAGAGATCGCAGGATGGAAGAGGAAGACGCCCCCAAATTAACATGAGTTAACCTGATGCGCGGCAGTCTCCAGTCTCAGCGCAGCGGACTGGCACCCTATGGCAGGGTAACCCCCTGCGTCACTTTGTGGCTACGCAACGCTGCCGCGGCCCAGCTTTATCCCAGTCGCCAGCAAGAAAAACTCTTGCACCACTGGGGGCGGATGTGCTGAGCCCTCTACAGCGCGGCGGTGGCAGATCGCAAAACCAGCTACCAAAAGCTGGGCAGGTCTGTCAGCTACTTCGACACCGCTGACGGGAATAAGCAACTGAGCTCGCTGAAGCGTCAGAAGCGGCTAGCCGCGGTTCAGGCTATCGCGAAAGTCCGCCGGCCAGTTGAAGGCTCGCTTCTGCAGAAAGCTGCCAGCTCCCAAAGGTTCTAAAGGCCGGCAAACCCATCCAGCTGGCTCGGAGGAGAGATGGGCGTGTCAGGACAGGGATCCCACCGGCGCGAGATATTTTCCGTCTATGAGAAAGATGCCATTGGCAAACTGCACACTGTAGGTGCCCAACAGCCGCCGCTGCAGGATCACCCCTTGTTCGTGCAAGCGGATCAAATGGGCCGGGCGCAACATCGGCATTGGGTCAGCCGTTTTTAGGTAAGGAGGCATCTCCACCACTTGAACCGTTGCCCCCACCGGCAGTAAACCCTGGGCTTCAGACATAACGGGAGTCCATGTGGCAAGTGTCTCTAGCTTAGCTGAACGTAGGACGATGTATGCCCAAAACCGAACCCGAGCAGGATGACAGCATTAGGGCAGATCCCAGAGGAGCCGAACAGATTGGATCCCCGAAGAATTGTTGTAAGATTTTTATCAAGCACGAGGATTCAACGAGATAAAAAGGTAACATCTTGCAAGGTGAGTTGGTTTTTCCCACAAAGAAAAAGCAGTCGGCCTTTCGGGGTGCTGCCAACTGATCGCCAATTTGCTACCATACCATGAACTCTTGGTACCCATTTTTTGTGTCCTTGGATACGGAAACCTCATTTGCCGAGGCAATTTAGGGGTTCTCTTGTCCTGGAGCTGTGGGCGCAGGGCTTAGCAAGCTCGCCTTCGGCCTACGCACCAGCCAGATCTTTGCCGAAATTCTGTAGAAGTGTTAAGAATAGTTACATTGGTTTGCTATCTTCTCAGTTTTCATACTCGTCCTTACTTCAGCGCTGCGAAACGACCATGCTAGATCCCATTCCCCCCCCAGCCCTTGAGGAATATCTATTGGAAACGGGCATTATCGACCGTTCTCAACTGAGCCTGGCCAAGAAGCTGCAGCATCGCCAGCAAGGGCCGTTGCTGATGATCCTTTTGGAGTTGAGTTTCATCGATCTGGAGCAGCTCAGCCGCCTTTTGGATTTGGGCCGCGCCTACCCTTTTGATCATGCTGCAAACGCTGGATAGTCTTCAGCCCAACTGGCAACAGGCTCTGGCTCGGTGGTTCGCTGCTGAGCAGGGATCCCTGCTGCTGAAAAGCTGTGGGGGCCAGGATCTGGCGAAGCTGCGCAGTGTTTTGCAACAGATCTGTTCTCCTGTCCAGTCTGTTACGTTGCTAACAGAAGACTTGGAGGTGGTGGCCGGCCCATTGACGCTCCAAAGCTGGGATCCTCAAGCGACGGGCCATTTTGCCCACCTTTATCTGGAGCGTTCCGCCTCTAGCTCACACATGAGTCGTTTGGCGGCTATTGTTGCTCGGTTGCGCGCTCCCGACGGGTGTCCTTGGGATCGGGCCCAAACTCCAGAGTCTCTTACCCCCTACATTCTTGAAGAAGCGTATGAGACGGTAGCTGCCATTCGAGCCGGGGATCCGGCAGCAATTGCCGAAGAGCTGGGGGATTTGTTGTTGCAGGTGGTGTTGCAGTCTCAGATCTTTGCCGAGCAGAACCACTTTGATCTGGAAGCTGTGGCTGCGGGAATTGCCGATAAGCTCATCCGCCGTCACCCCCATGTGTTTGGGGATGCTGTGATGGCAGATCTTCCGGAGTTGCACCGCTCTTGGGAACAGATCAAGCAAAGGGAGCGACCGGATCAAAGCCTTGGCCAAAAACTGCTGCACTATGCCCAAAGTTTGCCTCCCCTAATGGCTGCCCTGAAAATTTCCTGCAAAGTGGTGGGGGCAGGGTTTGAGTGGCCAACGGTGGAGGGGATCTGGGCCAAGATCCGCGAGGAAGAAGCCGAGCTGCGTCGAGAATTGGAGAGGGATCCCCCCGATCCAACTCGGCAGGAAGCCGAACTGGGGGATCTGCTTTTTGCCCTGGTCAACTTGGGCCGTTGGTATGGTTTGGATGCTGCCCAAGCTCTAACCCAAACCAACCTGCGCTTTGCTCGCCGTTTTTTGCGCATGGAAGAGCTGGCTCAGGAACCAGCGGGATCCCTGCCCGGCGATGGCATAAGCTCCCTTCTGAAAGGACGCAGTTTCCAGGAGCTGGAAGTCCTCTGGCAACAGGCCAAGCAAGAATATCCCTAGTTTGGATATGGGGTTGAGCTGGCGCTGGCTTTGAGGGGGTATCCGCCCACACAGTCTTGGGGCAAGTTCTCTTTGTAGGGTAGGAGCTGTTCTGAGCACCTGTCTCTATGTCGGCCATGTCTCCAGTTTCTTCCTTTGAGCAAGCTGGG
>NZ_JANSHQ010000089.1:0-4402 GCF_047461715.1 Synechococcus sp. R8-2
AAGGCCTCCGGCCCGCTAGCGCAAGCAGTAGAAATAGATGGTAATAGAAGCCACGACTGCTATCGGCCCTCTGGGGATGGAGCTTAGCGGACTTGAACCGCTGACCCCTTCAATGCCATTGAAGTGCTCTACCAACTGAGCTAAAGCCCCAATCACTTGGCTTCGAGCCAGAATCCCGCTCAAGGATCCTACCCTCTACTCCAGCTTACACTGGCAACCTGCAGAAGATGCCTCAGCGGTAAAAAACGCTGGAACCTGATCGTAAATAAGTGGAGGATCCTTGTCAATAGCTTGGATGGCTCAACCGAGATGAGGAGTTTGCTTGGTTCTCAGCCTTTTGGTGTCAGACGTTGCGAGAAGCCCGCGGGGTGGTAGAACGGAGTCAGTGGCAATTGAGGGGCCTGTGACACAAGAAACTCAGCTTAACCGCATTTTGGCGGCTTCTTTGCTGGTCGTCTGCCTTATTGCGGCCATTGTCGGGGGCACGCGCCCTGCCCCAGAGCCTACCCGAGGCGGGGTTGGCCTAGAGGCCGCACGGGGGGCGGATCGCATCGAGGTGGTCACCCTGGAAGGAACGATAGGCGGCCCAGGGGGTTCGACTTTGGTAGGCCTGCCCACTTCTCCTGTGGAACAGTTGCGGGAGGCAGCACGGGATCCCTCTGTCAAGGCTGTATTGCTGCGCATCAACAGTCCCGGCGGAGCTGTGGGATCCAGCCAGGAACTCTACCGTGCCGTAACTGCTCTGCACGAGGCGGACAAGCCGGTGATCGCTATCCTAGAAAACATTGCTGCCAGTGGGGGGTACTACGTGGCCAGCGCTGCCGACAAAATCTATGCCAACCCCGGCACCCTGACCGGCAGCATAGGGGTTATCATCAGCGGCCTCAGCTTTGGTAAGCTGCTGGAAAACTACGGGATAGAGCCGCAGACCTTCAAAACCGGCGAGTACAAAGACCTTCTCTCTCCTTTCCGCAGTGCCACTCCTCAAGAGCAGCGCCTTCTGCAAAACTTGGTGGAGGATACCCTCGAGCAGTTCATTCGCGATGTGGCCCAAGGACGCCAGCACTTGCCAGAGAAGGCAGATGAGGTGCTGGAGGCGGAGATGATCGCGCGGCGGCAGAGCTTGGATGAAGCCCGGGTGCGACAGTTGGCCGATGGGCGCATCTTCACCGGGGCACAGGCTGTGGAGGTGGGCTTGGTGGATGCTTTGGGGGGCTACACCGAAGCGGTGGAGGATCTGCGGCGCATGACCGGGGATCCCTCTTTGTCGCCGGCGGGTGAGGGAGAGGGCTTCCAACGAGTCCTGCGACGCCTGTTAAGCCAAGGACTGTCCTCGCAAAGGCAAGCCGCTTGGCTGGGCCGGCTGTTGGAGAGCAACGAGGCTGTTGGGATCCCAGACGTGCCGTTGCTGTGGATGGCGCCGGAGTGGACTTTGCGCTAAACCTAAATCTAATCAGGACGGGTTTTGGGTGTGGGGGGTGAACGGTGAATCGAGAACCGGTCGCGCCGGCGGCGCAGGGCACTTTGAGAGCGGCTGCTCCGGGGGTGCAGGGCAATACTTGGAGAGAGGGATCCCAGAAGGCCAATTCCTTGGCGGAGCTGGATTGGGCCATCGACCTGGAGCTGTTGACCAGTCGGGCTTGGGTGGAAATTGACGCAGCCCAGCTGCGAGAAAACCTGCGGCTGTTGCAGAGGCGCCTAGGCTCAAACGTCGAGATCTGGGCGGTGGTGAAGGCCAATGCCTACGGGCATGGGGCGCAGTTGGTGGCTCCCGTGGCTGTTGCGGCTGGGGCCAAGGGGCTATGTGTGGCCACCCTGGCCGAAGGGATCGAGTTGCGGCAAACGGGGCTGCAGGCTCCGGTTCTGGTGTTGGGAGCTTTGAATACTTGGGCGGAGCTACAGCAGGCCATGGCAGCCCGGCTGGAGGTCAGCCTCACCTGCACAGACCAAATCCCGCTGATGCGCCAGGTAGCCCGTTGGGCCGGGCGCCCCGTCCCGGTGCATGTCAATGTGGATACGGGTATGACCCGTTTGGGGATCCCCTGGAAGGAAGCTGCAGCCGTGTGGGGGCAGATTTGTCGGATCCCGGAGCTGGAAGGCTGTAGCTTGTTTTCCCATTTGGCGACGGCGGACGAGCCCCATTCTCCAGTCATGGAACAGCAGCACGCCCGCTTTGCCCAGGTGGTGGAACAGATCCGCCAAGCCGGGGATCCCTTACCGGCGCTGCATCTGGATAACTCAGCCGGTGCTTTAACCCATCTCCACTACTCCCGTGTGCGTTTGGGGTTGGTCCTCTATGGCCTGTCCCCTGCCCCCCACTTGCCGGTGCCAGGTCTGCAGCCGATTCTGCGGCTCAAGGCGCGGCTGTCCCACATCCAAACTGTGCCTGCTCAAACTGGCGTGAGCTATGGGCATCGCTACATCACCTCTCGCCCCAGTCGCATTGCCACTCTGGCCATCGGCTATGCGGATGGGATCCCACGGCGGCTTTCCGGCTGGCTGCGAGGATGGGTGCGCGGCGGCTTGATCCAACAGGTGGGCACAATCACGATGGATCAATGTATGTGGGATGTAACCGAGAGGCCGGATATCCAGGTGGGGGATGTGGTGGAGCTGCTGGGCCCCAATCTGGCAAATGCGGGTTTATCTGTGCAGGATTGGGCCGATCAGTTGGGTACTATTCCCTATGAGTTGCTGTGTGGACTTTCTGCCCGTCTGCCAAGAGTGTTGGTTAATTCTCTGGGTTTTGATGATGCCTGACACGACAGATTGGATTGCCTCAAGCACGGATAGGAGCGGGCCAGAGGCTGTTCGCGTCGGCAGCAGAGGGCTTGACTTGACGTGTCAACAGAGAGTAGAGCAGCATCGAAGGTAATCGAGGGCACTCCTGATCACTGAAAACAGTGACTTGGCGGCGGGTTCGGTTCCCATTGGGAGGTAGCGATGGCGGAGCAACATAAGCCTCTGAAGAGCCTGGAAAATCAAATGGAACGGGCTGTTCTGGAGATGGTCAATGAAATCCTGCTGATGGAGAGTCAACAGCGCTACTGCTTCTGCGAGAAATTCTGTAACGATGCTGCCGCCCTGGCTTTGAACAACCTCCAGCCTCGATACGCCACCAGTTTTCACGGCTCTCTCCGAACTTTAGAAGCCATTCAAGCGGATCAGGAGTTGCAGAGGCTGATCCGGTTGGAGGTGGTGAAGGCCATGGACAAGGTGGCGGCCAATCCCCGTTGCCCGGAGCCTGAATGTCCTTTGCTGCTGCGCGACGCCGAGACGATAGAGTTAGAACTGGCCCCTAGCGACAATTGAAGGAATGGCTCTGATGGAGCTGCGCTCCGCTGGCGCGAACGTTTCCCCTTCGCCGGTGGCCTTCCTCGGCCCTGCTGGAACCTACACAGAGTTAGCAGCTTTGCTGGCCTGCCCTGAGCAGCCTCACCTGCACAGCCAGGGATCCCACCCCTTAGTGCCTTATCCAACGATCAGCGCCTGTCTAGAGGCGGTAGCTGTCGGCCAGCAACAATGGGCGGTGGTGCCGGTGGAAAACTCGGTGGAGGGGGGGGTCTCGATGACCTTAGACGCCCTCTGGCAACTGGAGGGGCTAGGGATCCGGCAGGCGCTGATCCTGCCCATTCGCCATGCCCTCATCGGACGTGCCTCGCGGTTGGAGCAAATTGAGCAGGTCTACTCCCACCCGCAAGCTTTGGCCCAATGTCAGGCTTGGCTGAGATCCCATCTGCCCCAGGCCACTTTGATCCCAACCCGCTCGACCACCGAAGAATTGGATCGCCTGCAGGAGCAGCCCAGCGCCGCCGTCATCGCCTCAGAACGAGCTGCCACCCTCTACCAACTGCCGGTCTTGGCCTGCCCGATCAACGATCACCCCGACAATTGCACTCGCTTTTGGGTTATTGGCCGTGCGCCGCTCTCGCGTTCCGGTCAACAGGGTGAAACCTCTGCCGATCCTGCTTCTCCGGGGGGATCCCATACTTCCTTAGCCTTCAGCCTCCCCCACAACGTGCCGGGAGCGCTGCTGAAACCTCTGCAAGTGTTTGCGGAGCGAGGCCTGAATATGTCTCGCATTGAGTCGCGCCCCACCAAAAAATCGGCAGGGACGTATGTCTTTTTTGTCGATCTGGAGAATCCTGTTGGCCAGCCCTATCTGGATGCCGAGGTGGTTGCGGCGCTGGAATCAATTGCTGAAACCTTGAAGCTCTTCGGCAGCTACCCTGTGCATGACCTCTGCAAACAAGGGGATCTATCCCAAGTAGCAAAAGCCCTGCCCTCTGAGGGGAAAGCGCGTCCAGCGTAGCCAAGTCTTTCAAACCGTTGAATCCATCTGAGTCGTCAGGCCCGAAAGCTGGGAGCGACACCCGATAGAGTCATTTCAGGTTAGGGTGAG
>NZ_JANSHQ010000090.1:0-11646 GCF_047461715.1 Synechococcus sp. R8-2
AAATGTTTCATTCCTGTTTAAAATGACAACAACAGGGCAAAAACTGTCCTGGAAGGACGGGGCTTTAGACCCAGTTTTTGGGTAACGCAGTGAAAATCGGCGGCCAATGTACGTTGGGGCAAGGCCAGCAGATCCTCCCCCGCCAATTTTTGAAAAGACTTGCCCACCCCAGTTACCTTGCCCTTCAAGTGCGATCACTACCCTATCTCCAATCGCGCCGAGGAGATAGAGTTCTCCAGCCGTTGAAAGGGGTGGCGGGAATTACAACGGTTTTTTGCCCAGACCACTTTCTATCGCCCAGCGGGCCAGTTCTGTGCGGTTGTGCAGGCCGGTTTTGCCCAGCATGTTGCTGACGTGGCTTTCAACGGTGCGCTGGCTCACCCCAAGAACTTCGGCAATCTCGCGGTTGGACAGGCCCCTGGCCACGTACTGGATCACCTTAGTTTCTGTTGGCGTAAGTTCAATTTCCCGATCCAGTTTTATGACCGGCTGAATGCCCACATTCTGCACTTGTAACAGGCGCTCGGTATGTTTGAGAGAAGACTCCACCTGCGCCACCAATTCTTCCGGCTCAAAGGGCTTGACCATGTAAACATCTGCCCCTGTGGTCAGGCCGCGCACCCGATCCGCCGTCTGCCCACGCGCCGACAGAAAAATCACAGGTATCCAGTCCGTAGCACTGTTGGAGCGAATGGTTTCCACAAAGGTATAGCCATCCATCTCCGGCATCATCACATCGCAGATGATCAGGTCTGGTGTGAAATGGCGCATCGCTTCCAACCCCTCCAGACCGTTGCTCGCCGCCACCACCTCATAACCGCGAAACTCTAGGTAGTCCTTGGCCAGCAGGATTAAGTTCGGATCGTCATCGATGAGCAACAGTCGCTTTGGGTTGTCCACGGTTTACCTTTTGAGCGCTAAGCTAAAAAGTTTTAGGTGAAGAAATACGGAATCTCTTGTTTCCGTGACCTTCACTGTAGGGAAACGACTCTTGAGTACCACCCTTTTGCTTGCTCAATTGGGGAGCAGCCTATGGTAACTGTGCCCTACCTCTAGTCTCTAGGATATCACACATGGAAGAAGTGGAAGTATTCACTTGCGAAATGCTGGCAACAGTATCTCTACGGAATTTAGGAGCCCTGGCTGGTAACCCTATCCCACAAACCTGGCAGAGCTGGCCTCTGCTCTGAAATCGCAGTGCCCAACACATAACCGCAATCTACCCAAAAATTTATATCTCGTGTGTCTATATATCACATACCTATATGCTTAAGTACCGATATATCTAACATCTGCTACCTATTCAAGTGCCCGTACGTCTTCTGGCTGGGGTTTCCAGGTAGGCAGGCGGGCAGAGCTGATGGAGAATGGAAGAAAGCCTGCGCTTTAACGACAGCCGACATGGGGAGAACGGGTGGAAAAGGGCACACTGGTGGAGTTTCGTTACAATAACGACCGTGTGTTGGCAGTGGTTCAGGGCACCGAGGGCAAGAAGAACCTACTGCTGGGGGTGCCTTCTGGGCAGGTTCATAGTGTTCACCCTCGCCAGATTACCTTTGCTTTGAACGGGGGATCCAGCTTCACGGCTTCCGACATCCCCGGCTTTTGGCAGGCGGTGCAAGCAAAGTTGGATCCCGAAAGCTTGGCGCTGGCCTGGGAACTGGTGCAGGAGGAGCGTCAGCCCCTGAGCTTGGCCGAAATGGCTCAGCTGTTGTTTTCTGATGATTCTCCGGTCTCTACCTATGCCGCCTATCGCCTCTTGAGCGAGGATCGCACCTACTTCAAGCAAAAGGGGGAGAGCTACGAACCCCGCACTCCGGCTCAGGTGAAGGAGATCCTCCATCAAATGGCCGTCGCCCAACAACGGCAGCAGGAACAAGCAGAGTTTGAGGCCCACCTGCGGGAGGCTCTGGCTCATCCCGGCCAAGGGTATCCCTGGACTCCTGCCGAGCGGGCCCGCCTGGAGGTGCTGGAGCGCCTGGCCCTGCAGGGAGCAGCAGCAGCCATTCGCAGCCACGAGGATCTCTCTTCCAATCTCAACCCGTCGGATCGGGAACGGGCCTCGCAACTGCTGGAGCTGATGGGGTTTCCTGACACTCCGCAGGGGGCCTTTGAGGCTTTGGTGGCTCTGGGGCTGTGGAGCCGCCACGAGAACCTGGCCCTGCGCCTCACCGGGATCCCAACCCAGTTCCCGAAGGCGGTGGAGCGATACACCCAAGCCCTGCTCAGCCAGCCTCCCTCTTTCTGGGATCCCCATCTGCGGCGGGATCTCACCCATCTCCACACCTACACCATCGATGATGCCAGCACCCGCGACATCGACGATGCCCTCAGCGTCGAGTTCTGGTCGGATGACGCGGTGAAGCTCTGGATCCACATTGCCGATCCCAGTTGTTGGGTGCAGTGGGGGGATCCCCTCGATTTGGAAGCCCGCAAGCGTGGCACCAGTGTCTATTTGCCGGAGCGGGTGATCCCGATGTTCCCACCGGAGTTGTCCACCGGCCCGATGAGCTTGGTGCAGGGAGAGGTGCGGCCTGCCCTTAGCTTTGGCATTCTACTGGGATCCGACGGCCAGATCCGGGATTCCGAAATTTGCCTCAGCCAGATCAAAGTCACCTACCGCCTCACCTACGAAGATGCCGATGAAATGTTGGAGTTGGGGGCAGAGGCCCAACTGACGGCTATTGCCCGGGCGGCCCAGTGGCGTTATGGGTGGCGCATGGCTCAGGGGGCCATTCAGATCGGCCTGCCGGAGCAAGATATCAAGGTCATCGACGAGATCCCCCACCTCCGGGTAATCGAGGATACTCCTGCGCGGCAGATGGTGGCGGAAATGATGGTGCTCACCGGCGAGGTGGCGGCCCGCTTCGCCAGCCAAAATGGGATCCCGGTGCCCTATCGTCTGCAGCCGGCTCCCGACTTACCCCCACCCGAAGTGCTGGATAGGTACCCTCAGGGGCCGGTTCGGTCTTTTGCGATCATGCGCTGTCTATCGCGGGCGGAAGTAGCCACCCAGCCAGGGCGACATACAGGGCTGGGTCTCGATGCCTACTGTCAGGTTACCTCCCCGATTCGGCGCTACCTGGACTTGGTGGCCCACTACCAGATCAAGGCCTTTTTGCGCGGGGATCCCTTGCCGTTGACGGAGGCGGATGTGCAGCAGCTGCTGCTGGGGATTGAGCCGGGCACCGCTGAGGCCAACCAGGTGGAGCGGAAATCCAAGCGCTATTGGAGCATCGAATACCTGCGCCTGCGACCGGGGCAAATTTGGCGGGCTCTGGTCTTGGGCTACCTGCGCGAGCAGGAAAACTTGGTGTTGGCCATGCTGGATGAGATTGCCTTTCGGGTGCCGGTGCGCCTAGAACGCCAGATTCCTCTGGGGGCTTGGATCGAGTTGGAAGTTGTGCAGGCGGATCCCCGTGCGGACGTAATTGAGCTGCGCGAGGTGGGACGAGAGGCTGCCATGGGCGGATAGATATGCCTTGACCTGTCGCTCACCCAATCTGCGTGGATAGCTGATACAACAGAGGGGGGAAGTCTCAGAAGTCTGGATCGTGAATTTTCTTTAGGAGGGATCCCATGACCGCACGACCTTCCGGCCCACCTCCAATCGTTTACATTCTTTTGTTCGCGATACTGGGAGGCGGCGGCTGGTATGCCTATCGTTCCGGCCTGTTGGACTCATTCCTGAATAGAGAGAACACGCCTCCTATCCCCAACCCGCCTGCCAACGCCGTTAATCTGGATACTTCTCTGCCCAACCCAGCAGTGCTCCAGATGGATGGCAGCGTCACGATGATCCGGATCGTCTTGGCCCTGAAGGGAGGCTACACCCAGCGCAACCCCGGCATTCCCCTCACCTATGGGATCCCGGATGGCAAGCCCAATGGATCCAATGCCGGCCTGAAGGCCCTGATGGAAGGTCGCATCCAGATGGCCGCTAGCTCCCGCCCCCTCAATGCCAGCGAAGTGCAGGCGGGTCTACAGGCGATCCCGGTGGCCAAAGATGCCCTGGCGGTGGCGGTGGGGGTGAACAACCCCTACAAAGGAGGACTGACGCTGCAGCAATTGGCCGATATCTTCCAGGGTCGGATCACCAATTGGAGCCAGGTGGGCGGCCCGGATCGGCGGATTCGGGTCCTCAATCGCGCCCCCCAGAGCGGCACCTACAGCGTTTTCCAAGAACTCGTGTTGTTGGGGCTGCCCTTCGCTCCCGATAACCCTCCCTACTTCACCACCGCCACAGAAGATGTCACCACCCCGCTGCTGCGGGCTTTGGGAGAAGATGGCATCACCTACAGCACTGTCGATCAGGTGCAAAACCAGCAAACGGTGCGGATTGTGCCCATCGACGGCCAGATGCCCACCCGTGAGGCCATCCAGAGGGGCAGCTACCCCTTGGCGCGGAATGTGTTTTTGGTGGCACCTCAGAGGACTAGCCCTGTGGTGGCCGATTTCATCAACTACGCGCTCTCGGATCAAGGCCAGCAAATCATTGGCCGCACTGAGTTCATCCCCCTCCGATAGCAACCCAAAAATAGCATCTGAGATAGCCGCCGACAGCAAGCGCAGCGATATCTCTGGGCTTTTCCAGAAGACGCCTTCCACCTGCTCCTATTCAAGGCACTTAGTCGTTTCAGGTTAGAGTGAGGCGCCTGAGCTATTGAGAAAAGCCTTTGGCCGCGTGCGTTCAACGTTTTAGGGGTGGGTGCAGCGTCCTAGTTTGAATCCAAATGACCCTAGATGTTAGAGAGGGGGCCCTAATTTTCACCAAAGTTCAATTTTTCAGTTCTCTCGGCGCACAGCGCTCTCATGCCACTTGCCCAACACCCGGTCGGATAGAGCACTCAAGGAAATAAAGATCAGGATCCCCAAGCCGGTGACCAAGATCAAGGCCGCAAACATGCGGGGCACCTGCAGGTTGAAGCTGGAGATCAAGATCTGGTAGGCGATCCCGGCCCGCTGCCCGCCAGTACCGGCAACAAACTCCGCCACCACCGCCCCAATCAAAGAAAGGCCACCGCTGATGCGCAGGCCCCCCATGAAATAGGGCATGGCACTGGGTAGCCGCAAGTAGATCAACGTTTGCCAGCGGTTGGCTTTGTACAGTTGGAACAGGTTGAGCAGGTTGTGATCGACGCTGTTCAGCCCCAGAGTGGTGTTGGAAAGAATCGGGAAAAACGCCACAATCCAGGCGCACACCACCATCGCGGCAAAGGTGTTGTTGCGCAGCCAAATGATGATCAGCGGGGCGATGGAGACAATGGGCATCGTCTGTAAAATCACCGCATAAGGGAAAAAGCTGCGCTCGATCCATTTGCTCTGGGTGAACACAATCGCGACCAAAAGCCCCGATACTGTGGCAGCCAAAAAGGCCACCACCGTAATTTGCACGGTGATCAACAGGGAAGGAAAAAGCGTTCCCCAGTCGCGGATGAGGGTTTGCACCACCAAAATCGGCCCCGGCAAGAGGTAGTGGGGCACTCCCGTTACCCGCACCGCCACTTCCCAGCCCACCAAGAAGAGGATCCCGACGATAAGGGGGGCAATCACTTCCAGGTTGAACCAACGGCCCAGATTCAACCCCTTTGCAGGCACCCCTGAGCCGGCACTCGGTATGTCTGCCTCATCCGTGGGTTGGGATCCGAGTTTTTCTCCAACTGCGCCGGTCAGCTTGGGCAGAGACCAATCTGGCCAATGGAGAGGCCAGCTCTCCCCCAAGCCAACAACGGATCCCAGCCAACGGCGCCATGGCTCGAGAAGCTGGACAAACAGGTCGAACATATCGTGAGGTTGGGGCATCAAGGGACTTACGCAACAGAGAGAACACCGCTAAGCCAGGGATCCCATCAGCGCAAACGTCCAGCAGAGAGGGGGCGCAAATAGGGGGGATCCTGAGCTGAGCCGTGCATGGCCTCGTGCAGACGGGCCGACACTTCACGGCAGTAGTTGTTGTAAAGGGAAGAGGTGCGAAAGTCTTCCGAGCGAGGGTAGGGCGCATCGATGGGAATATCGGCTATCACCCGCCCTGGGCGAGCCGCCATCACCACCACGCGGTTGGACAGGTAGACGGCCTCGTAAATGTTGTGGGTAACAAAGATCACCGTCCAGCGCTTTTCTTGCCACAGCTCCAACAGGTCGCTGTTCAACTTGCTGCGGGTGATTTCATCCAGAGCTCCGAAGGGTTCATCCATCAGCAACACCTGCGGCTTGGTTACCAGGGCGCGAGCAATGGAAACCCGCATGCGCATGCCGCCCGATAGCTCGCGGGGAAAACTGCGCTCAAACCCCCGCAGGCCCACCAGTTGCAGAGCTTCCAAGACATCTCGATCGGCTTTTGGCTTGGGCTCACCTGCCAACTTCAAGGGCAGACGCACATTGTCCATCACCGTCGCCCAAGGCATAAGGGCCGGTTCCTGAAACACAAAGGCCAACTTGGGTTCCCCTTGGGGAGCATCCTTCTCAAGATTTTGCCCCCATTCGATAGAGCCTGTGGTCAGATGCCCCAGACCTGCCACCAACCGTAGCACTGTGCTTTTCCCACAGCCGGATGGCCCCACCAAGCTAACGAACTGCCCTTCTTGGATGGTCATATTCATGTCCTGCAAAGCCACCGTGCCATTGGAATAGACCTTGCTGACATGGTTGAGGGTAATGACAGGGGTGGGCATGGCTGGCAATTCCCGGAGCAGAGGAAGCACACACTTTCAAAATAACCCTCTCTGCCGCCTCTGCTTGGTAGGCGTAACTACAACTCTTTCCCTCAGAACCGGTTTCCAGAGAGTTTCTCACGGAAAGCTTGCGATGACCCAAATCGGAGCAGCAAGTCGGTATGATGTTGCCGACCACCCTCTGGCCAAGGAACACATGGGATCCCCATTTAAACCGGTTGCAGGTGCTGTTACAGCCCCGCGAGGATTTCGAGCCGCTGGAGTGGCCGCTGGCCTCAAGCCCTCAGGAGCTGCGGATCTGGCTTTGATCGTTTCCGAGTGCGATGCGGTTGGGGCAGGCGTTTTTACCACCAATCAGGTCAAAGCAGCCTGTGTTACCTACAACCAAGGGATCCTCGCCCAACAGCAGCCGGTGCGGGCCATCCTCTGCAATGCCGGGCAAGCCAACGCCTGTACCGGAGAAGAAGGAGAGCGCAACAACGCCCAACTGGCCCTCTGGGTGGCAGAACGGTTGGGGATCCCGGCCCATCAGGTGCTCACGGCCTCCACAGGGGTCATCGGGCGACAACTGGAAATGCCGAAAATCCAAGCAGCCCTGCCTGGCCTTATCGACAGCCTCTCTCCAGAGGGGGGGGAGAGCGCCGCCCGCGCCATCATCACCACCGACTTGGTGACCAAAAGCGTTGCCCTGCAAGCTGAGATCGACGGGTACACCGTCAGGGTCGGGGGCATTGCCAAGGGATCCGGCATGATCCACCCCAACTTGGCCACGATGCTGGCTTTTTTAACCTGTGACGCGGCTGTGGATCCCCGCCTGTGGCAGCAGATCCTCAAGCAAGCTGCTGACCTCAGCTTTAACCAAATCACGGTGGATGGGGATACCAGCACCAACGACATGCTCTTGGCTCTGGCCAACGGCCAAAGTGGGATCCCAACCCTGCAAGCCGGCACAGAAGCTGCCCAGACTTTGGCGGAGATGGTCAACCAAGTTTGCATTCATCTGGCTAAGGCCATTGCCCGCGATGGGGAAGGAGCTACCAAGCTGCTGGAAATTCGGGTGTGTGGGGCTGTGGATGATGGGGCAGCCCGGCATATGGCCCGTGTGATCGCCAGCTCTCCCTTGGTGAAGGCGGCAGCTTTTGGCAACGATCCCAACTGGGGACGGGTGGCAGCCGCCGCCGGACGGGCCGGGATCCCCTTCGACAGCCGCCGGTTGGATATCCGTCTGGGGGATTTTCTGCTCATGCAGGCGGGAATGCCCCTGGCTTTCGATCGCAAGGCAGCCTCTGAGTACTTGAAAGGGGATCCGGTGACCTTCACCGTGGATCTCCATCAGGGATCCGGCCAGGGCGTGGCCTGGGGCTGCGATCTCAGCTACGATTACGTGCGCATCAACGCCGAATACACCACCTAATGGGGGATCCCAACCATGACCACCGAATCGAACGCAAATAACGGCTTTTCTACCGAAGCCCAAGCGGCTCTGGCCAAGGAAGCGAGGCTTTCCCTATCCGGTTGGCAGCAAGAGGTGAGTCGAGGCTTAGAGTTTGGCCTCGAGGCAGCAGCCAGCATCGGCGATCGCTCCATCCCCACCTTTTCCCGTGGCGAATTGCCCCATTATGCCGGCATCAACACCTTCCTCAAGGCTCCCTACCTGGAGGATGTGCGCAAAGTTGGGGAGTACGATGTGGCAGTGGTGGGTGTACCCCACGATTCCGGCACCACCTATCGGCCCGGCACTCGCTTTGGCCCACAGGGGATCCGGCGCATTTCCGCTCTGTACACCCCCTACAACTTTGAGTTTGGCGTCGATCTGCGAGAGCAGATCACCCTCTGCGATGTCGGCGATATTTTTACGATCCCGGCCAACAACGAAAAATCCTTCGACCAAATCTCCAAAGGGGTAGCTCACATTTTCGGGTCTGGCGCCTTTCCCGTCATCCTGGGCGGGGATCATTCGATTGGCTTTCCCACGGTGCGGGGGATCTGTCGCCACTTGGGGGACAAGAAGATGGGCATCATCCACTTCGACCGCCATGTGGACACCCAAGAAACCGACTTGGATGAGCGCATGCACACCTGTCCTTGGTTTCATGCCACCAACATCCGCAACGCACCGGCCCATAACCTGGTGCAACTGGGCATTGGCGGCTGGCAAGTGCCACGGCAAGGGGTGAAAGTGTGCCGGGAGCGGGCCACCCACATCCTCACCGTTACCGACATCACCGAAATGGGCTTGGATGCAGCCGCCGATTTCGCCCTCGAAAAAGCCCTAGACGGCACCGATTGTGTGTACATCAGCTTCGATATCGACTGCATCGATGCCGGCTTTGTACCCGGTACAGGCTGGCCAGAGCCGGGTGGGCTGCTGCCGCGGGAAGCGCTCTACTTGCTCAAGCGCATTGTGCGGGAAGCACCGATCTGTGGCCTGGAGGTGGTGGAAGTCTCTCCCCCCTACGACATTAGCGATATCACAGCTCTAATGGCCACCCGAGTTATTTGCGATACGCTGGCCCATTTGGTGGTATCTGGGCAACTGCCGCGCCGAGAGAAGCCCGCCTACATCCACCCGGAGGCGACGCCAGAAATGGCCGGCGACTGGAGGTAAGAGATGCACGAGACCGACATGACCCGCGCCTTGATCCAAACACTACGTGACTGGTGGCAAAGTCAGCCGGGACAGCCTCAGATCGCTCGGGTGCACCTGGTGGTAGGACAGTTCACCTGTGTAGAGCCGGCCAGCCTAACCTTTGCCTATGCCGCACAAACCCAGGGTACTTTCCTACAGGGATCCCAGTTGGTCATCCGGGAAACGCCGCTCATTGCCTATTGCCATCCCTGCGGCCAAGAATACAAGCCAGAAATAGGCCGGCGCTATGCTTGCCCCAACTGTGGATCCCCGATGGAAGAGATTCGCTCGGGCCGAGAGCTGAAAATTGACTACATCGAAATTGACTACATCGAATGTTCAACAAACTTCACCCCACCGGCGCAACCAGAAGTCGCCTAGGCCGCTCCAAAGCTAAGTCCCAGAAGGACAGCTGCTCCCAAGCTGAGGATGAACATCAAGCCGGCAGGCATTAACGTTCGGGTTTTGCGGTAGCGCAGGGCGAATACGATAGATCCCAGCACTGTCGTCCCCAGGCCCAAGCCCAGCCCCCAGCGGGGATCCACCCCCAGCAGCCCATAGCTGACTCCGCTGAGGGCGGCCCCAACCAGCCCCCCGATGAGAGACTTGGAGCTTTTGCCTTTGCTATAGCCGATTGCTCCGCCCACCAAAAGCAGTGCCCCGTAGACCAGCAAGGTGATTTGTGCGGCCAGCATGATGGGAAAACCTTGTCCTCTCTAGGTTTAATCCACGAGGATATCGCGAATCAAGGGCAAGCGAATGCTGATGTAGCGATTGAGAATTGAGGCATCGACACTGCTGAGGGCGTGTTTTTTCTGACAGGCGCTCAGAAGCAGGTTCACCAAGTCATCGTCACGCTTTGTGAGCCAATCTGGCCTGCCAATCTCGCTGACCAAAGACCAAAACTGGCGTACCATTTCAGGAGTCATGGCATCCATTTTGTGGAGATAGGGGCTGAACTGCAAAAGAATGGTCTAGGCCATCGATTCGATTCTAGAAAAAAGACCTCATCCCCGAGGACAATATTTCAGCTCCGTCACAACTTAGGATAAGACGTTATGCTTTCCCACAAAGCTCAGCAAGCAGTGCCCCTTCTGGCTTTGTGAGGATCTTAGGAAGGTAAACTGGCAACTCCTGACATATATCAACATTAGGCGTTAAAAAACGATGATTCCTGTCAAAATCTCGACATCAGCATCAGAAGGTTCACAAGCCCCCTTATCCAAGCTGTAAGACAGGGAATCTGGGCGAGCAGGGGCTAGCGCAAGGCGTACTGTAACCTATAGGCTCCTTCTTCTCGTGGCTTATGGGTGTTGGCCCGCAGGGTATAAGTGCCGGTGCGGGGCAGAAAGGCAATCATCAGAGCATCGGTTCCACCCCCTTGGTCATCATCCCAAGCCCTGACTTCTCCACTGGGATCCAGCAGCTGCAAAAAGGCATCGAAATCGGAGCTGGTCATGGAAGCGATCAGGATCTGGCCGGCGCGGGCGGCAATGGGATATTCGTCCATCCAACTGCCATCCTCGGGATGCTGAAGGGATCCCTCCTGCAGACGGCCCGATAGGCTTTCCTGCCAATCTACCTGGGTGAGGATATAGGTGAGCCGGTAGTTGCCGGTGGATTCCGGCTCAAAGCTGGTGGCCCGCAGGGTATAGGTGCCTCCCTCCGGCAGACGCACTGCCAATAGGGCATTCACATCCAGGCCAGAGTCATCGTCAAAGCCAATCACCCGCCCTTGACCGTCCACCAGCTCCAGATAAGCATCAAAATCTTCGCTCTCTAGGGCCGCAATCAAAATCTGTCCCGGCTCAGCGGTGACGGGGATCCCATCCCAAAAGCTGCCGTACTGGCGGCTGACTTGATCTCCCACCTCCAGCGCTCCCGTCACGGTTTGGCTGCCTCTCCACAGAGCAGAACGGGTCAGCGCAGATCCCACCGGCAAGCCTCTCTCTCCCACCCGATCCAGCAGCCGACAGCCGCCGGCCAACCCCAATGCCACCAGAGCCAGAGTCAAACGGGATCCCCAACGGCGAGGAGATGCGCAAGAACGATACCAGCTCAACATCGGAAGGGATCCCTTTCTAAAGAATGGCAACTGTAGACTGATCCTACCCCCTGATTGATTGAGCGAAAAGTTGGTCAGAGACGACAACTTCTGCCAACTTCGTGCTGAGTTTTGAGGTTGTTGGCTTGCCCCTTCCTTGCTGTTTCAGCCGAGAGCAAACTGTTGGCCTACAGGGTTTCCCAAGCTTGCAAGACGGCTTCTAGGGCCAGCCGCCCATGGTAGAGATGGGTTCCCCCCTGCAAGTAGACGGTGTAGGGATCCCGCATCGGCCCATCGGCAGA
>NZ_JANSHQ010000091.1:0-4679 GCF_047461715.1 Synechococcus sp. R8-2
CAAACTGGGAGAAACTTCACAAACCACAGCAATAACCTTGAATTCTTCGGTTGGAAAATGATTGAGTTGAGCTAGGAAAAAATAGGGAGAAGTCTGCTGAGAAAGGTCAAAGGGATCCCTTCGCTCGCCATGCCGCGGGCCAGCCCATCAACCCAACTCAGAGAATCCAGAAAACCTAACAGCAGGCTAAACAGACTATCCTGTTGCCATCGCCAACATCGGGCAACTTTGCAAGAGATACCCGGGGAAAGGAAAACTTAAGCCAAAGCCCAAGGAAGTGAAGACAACCTCGGCCCTGCTAATTGTCCAGATCCAGATCTAGCAATCTTCTGTTTCCCCGTCCGCTAACCAAATGAAGAGGGCAACGGCACCTTGAGAAGCCGCGCCAGGGCGAACAGGAAACCGTCAACCCATCGGGAAAATCTGAATACAGGTCTTACTACAGATAAACCCAAACTCGAGAGCAGGAGAAGTTTTCTGTGATTAAACGTCAGGCTTAACGTTGCACAGGAAAGCATAAAAAAGAGAAAACGCTTCACGCAGGCTAAGGGCAGGATCACACCGAGAAAGCTCAACGCAACGTCAACTCTCGCAAGAGCGCAAAGACATCTCGAAGCCTGCCCTGACCCTACCTGCCAGGGGGATCCCACCACTTGGGATCCGAAATGCAACTGACGATACTATAGCAGAGGCACCCCCCTTTCCCACAAGCCCGGCCCAGAGTTCCCCGGTCGCATCAGCAGGGTAGCCTTCTCCCCGTGGGTTTGAAGCCTAGCTCAGGCTGAAGGGTTGGTGTCAAAGAATACATTTCCAAAGTCATTCTGGAGCCATGCTTAAGGTTAGAAATTTCTAACAATTCGAATAGTAGGATCCCTCACGTCTCCTAAAAATCGTCCACAATGAAGCAGGGCTTGCGGCAAATTAACCGTCTGGTGAGGGAGATGGCTTCAACTCGATACCGCCTGGTGCCGGTGCGGCCAGGAGACGGCAGCTTTTATCCAGAGCATCTCTATTTGGCCTTAGAAGCCACCCAACTGGGCTATTGGCAACTGGATCTGCGCACCTGGGAGTTGAGTGCTTCTCCCCAGTGCAAGGCCAAATACGGGCTGGATCCCGGCCAAGATTTCACCCTGGAAGTGTTTTTGCAGCACGTTCACCCGGAAGATCGCCAAAGGGTGAAAGAAGCTTTGCAGACGGCTGGGCCCAGGGCGGTAGAGGGGGATCCCAACTTTTCGCTGGAATATCGGGTTTACCAGGCCGACGGCCAGATGCGCTGGCAGCTTTCCCAGGGGATTGTGCTCTTGGGGCCGAAAGGGGATCCCGGCCAGGTTGTCGGGGTGACCCTGGATATCAGCGAGCGCAAGCAATTAGAGATCACCTTGGCCGAGCGAGAGCGCCACTATCGCCAGCTCCTGGAAGCCCTGCCCGACATGCTGCTTCGTCTGGATCGCCAGGGCCGATGTCTGGAGTTCAAGCCGCCCAGCCATTTTTCTGTCCCCCATCCCCCTGCCTACTACCTGGGCAAAACTCCTGAAGAGCTGTTTCCTGATACCGGTTGCACCGGTGGGGCGGAACCCATAGCCCAAGCCATTCGCGAGCATCTGGAGCTGGCCTTGGCAACCCGGCAAGCTCAAGAGATCGAATACCCCTGCCCAGAGGGATCCCCTCAGCCCCAATATCGCCAGGCCCGCATCGTTCCCTTTGGGGAAGATCAAGTGCTGGTGATCATCAGAAACATCACCCCTCGCAAGCAAGCCGAGCTGAAACTGCAGCGGCAATTGCAGCGAGAAAGACTGTTTAATCAGCTCATTCAGGCCATCAACACCTCTCTGGACTTACCCACCCTATTTGATGTGGCGGTGCGGGAAGTGGGGGCAGTGTTGCAGGCAGCACGAGTTACCCTTTATCAGTACCTGCCCGCTGAGGCCGTGTGGTTGGGCATTGCCAGCCATAGCCGATTTCCTAATTTGCCCAACAATCTGAACCTGCGACTGCCGGATAGCAGGGATTTTATGGTTTTCGATCATTTGAAACGGCTGCAAATTTTTCATGTCCAGGATCCGGAGCAGATTGCCGATCCCTTTGCCATTTATGAGAAGCGAGAATACCAACTGGGCCCTTGGCTGGTGATCCCGGTGGCTTGTCAGGAACAAATGTGGGGCGGGCTATCGCTGCGGCGCCTGACCTCAGATCCGGATTGGCAAACCGATGAGATCGAGTTGGCCAAGGCCATTGGGGAGCACCTGGCAGTGGCCATTCAGCAGGCAGAGCTTTATCAAAAGCTGCAGCAGGCCAATGCTGAATTGGATTACCAAGTGCGGGTGCGCAATGCAGAGCTCGAACAAGCTTACAACGACGAAGCGCTACTCCAGCTCATCACCGAAGAAATTCGCTCCACTTTGGACGAACAAAAAATCTTGGAAACGGTGGCCCGAGAATTGGCCCTCAGCTTGAACCTATCCAATTGCGCCATTGCCCTGTATGACCCAGAGCGGCAGGTCAGCGTTTTGGCGGTGGACTATTTGGCCGGAGAAGGGATCCGGCGCTTCCCCCTGGAGGTTTCGTTTGCGGATTTCGCCCATGTGCTTCGTCAGCTCCAGCGCGGACAGCTCTGCCAATTGAGCAACTTCCATCACCCCTGCTGGCCCAACCACGACCGCTACACCCTGATCATCGCTCCCATTTGCGACAAAAGGGATCTGACAGCTCAACACGAGGAACTGCTTGTTTTGGGGAATATTTGTGGATCCCGTCCACCGGGGCAGATATTTACCGAGCGGGAACAACAGCTCATCCAACGGGTAGCCGGCCAATGTGCCATCGCCATTCGCCAAGCACGTCTTTATCAAACAATCCAGCGTCAGGTGCAACAGTTGCAGGAGCTCAACCAACTCAAAGATGAGTTTCTGCACATGGTCTCCCACGAAATGCGCACACCTCTCACCAACATGAAGCTGGCTATTGGGTTTCTATCTAAAGCCAACCTAACTGAGCGGGAAAGGCGCTACTTTCAAATTTTGGAGATGGAGACCAACCGCGAGCTGGAGTTAATCAACGACCTGTTGGAATTGCAAGCCCTCGAATCCGGAAACAAAGTCCTCAGACTTACCTGTTTATCTCCCCAGGAATGGATCCCCAATCTTTGCGAGCCCTTCCGGCTGCGAGCTGCCCAACAGGGCCAACAGTTTCAGGTGGAATGGGATCCCGACCTTTGGCCCCTCTGCACGGATGAGAGCCTCTTGTCGCGGGTGGTCAGCGAGCTTTTAAACAATGCGTGCAAGTACACCCCCACTGGGGAAAGCATCTATTTGAGTGTGAGCCAGGCTAACTCCAATGGCCGTCCCGGCTGGCTGATCACGGTGCGCAATACAGGGGTGGAAATTCCTGCAGAAGCGTTGCCCCGCCTTTTTGAAAAGTTCTATCGCCTCCTCCAGTTGGATTGCCGCAACGCCGGGGGAACGGGCTTGGGTCTATCGCTGGTTCAAAAGGCAGTGGAGCTGATGGGCGGATCCCTGCGGGTGGAAAGCCACTCCCGGCAGGTGATTGCTCAGGTGTGGTGCCCCCACCAGGGCAGCCTGCCGGAAACCCAAAACAGAGCCCAGCGCCTTGCGCAGGACTCGAACCTGCAACCATCGACTTAGAAGGTCGGTGCTCTATCCTTTGAGCTAGCAAGGCCGAAGAAAAGGATGCAGAGCCATTATATCCCCGACCAAGTTCCCAATCCCCAACCCTGCCCACCTGCCTCTGGCTTGGATTTCCGCAGTGTTGCTTGGGCAAATTGCGCGGTTTGCCTTGGGGAGCCAGGGCGGGATCCCTTCACCATGGGAATGTTGGTTTTCGCTCAGGATATGAACGTCAAAGAGATCGTCTGCCAAGCTCTTGGAACGGGACGTCTGGGCGTCTCTCAGGAAACTTGACTGTACGGATAAGGAAGACTTGCAGACGGCAGATGCTTTGAGCAGATGCTTTGATCAGTGCCTTTTTGGATGGCGCTGTGCAGCGGGAGAGCCACAACTGGGCTCCCTGTGAATCGATCCCTTAAAATGGGCGAGCCGAAAGCAGAAAAGTACTCGTTTGAGTTCGAGGATCCCATGCAACCGAGCTATTGCGTCGGAGATAAGTCCAAAATGGGTGTTGAGGTGTCGAAAATTGGGATCCCCATGCCCTTGCTCCCTGATCCTGGCTCAGCTGCGGAAAAGAAAGCTGCCTCTGGCACTCAAGCTCTGTCTCCGGCAGCCAAGCGCCTGTTGCGCCTCTACCACGGCGGTAGCTTCATCTTTCTGGGCCTGTTGTGGCTGGTGGTCGGGATCCCCAGTCTCTGGGCTTTGCGAGCGGATATAGCCCGCCTGTGGGATTACTTTACTTGGACGGGCCTGCGATATGCCCTGTTTCACCGCCCAGGATGGCCCACCTTGGGGTTATTGCTCTGTGTCAGCTTCACGATGGGGATCCTGATTGCCCAAAGCCGCTATGAGCTGTTCGGCCTGTATCCGGTGGAGCGTCTCATGCTGGAGCAGCAATCCCGCTGGATCCTATCCTTGCCGGTGTGGCATCCGCTGCGGCGCTGGTTGGTGCGCAGGTTGGATACTCAAGATTAGGTTTTGGCTGCTACTTGGGATCCCTGCCGGCACCGAGGCAAAATCTCGTTTGCGTGCGGGTAAACTACCCGACTCCGACCG
>NZ_JANSHQ010000092.1:0-3596 GCF_047461715.1 Synechococcus sp. R8-2
GGCCTCCGGCCCGCTCACGCGATTAGCTCGTCAGAGCCTCTAACTGAGTGCAAACTCTCACAGTAGCCTCCTTTCTTCCGCAGGTGGCCAAATGATGCAAGAGCCAGCACACTCTTTAGAAGCCCTGGGATCCCTGTTGCGGCAAACACGGGAGGCACGGGGACTGACGTTGACAGAAGTAGCTAACGATACCTTCATTCGCTGCCAATATCTGCAGGCGCTGGAGGAAGCTGACTTGAGCCGGTTACCGGAGCCGGTGTATGTGCAAGGGTTTCTCAAGCGCTATGCCGACTATTTGGGGTTGGATGGCGAAACCCTCTCTCGGCGTGCCTCTCCGCTTTTATCGGCCAAAACCCCCCGCGCGCCAGCTCCTCTTGCCGTTGTCGGCCAGCAACCTGCCTTTGCCCTGCGTCCTCTCCACCTTTGGGCCGCTTATGTGGTGCTGATTGTGCTGACGGTGGGGGGATTGTCGGCTCTTTTGGAAGGCACAGGCAATCCCTTTGGGCGTTGGCTGGTGAGCCTGTCAACGGTCAGTCGGGAGGGATCCGGCCAGCAACCGCCTGCTGCCAACTCCCCGGATCCCACTCTGTCGGCAGCTCAGCCCACGGCCCGCCAACTGTTTCCCACCCTCGACCAATGGACGCGCATTCAGGGCGTCTTCCCCGAGGTCTTGGAAGCTCACTCAGGGGGGGCGGGGCGCAAGCCGGTGCGTCTGGATATTCGCGTTGTGGAGCGCCCTTCCTGGTTGCGGGTCATCGCCGATGGGCAAACGGTTTTTGAGGCCACCTTACAGCCAGGGGCCGAGTTGAATTGGGAAGCGGAGCAGTCAATCGTGTTGCGTACCGGCAATGCGGGCGGTGTGTTGGTGACCTTTAACGACCGGGAGCTTGGAGTGATGGGCCGATTTGGGGAAGTGAAAGAGCTGATGTTCGAGCCGGGGTTGGATATTCAGTCGCTGCAGTAGGAACCCAGCCAAATGATCATCCCGTTGCGCTTGGCGTTATCGGCGGCAGAGTAGGAGCAATCTCCCACCCTTGGGAGCCAAGCTGCTGCAGCAGGTGCCGGACTTTGTCTATGTCTTTATCGCCGGGGTGGCGTTCCACACCACTGGAGAGGTCGATGCCGCTTGGCTGCAGGTGGCTGAGTGCCTGCAGAACATTGTCCGGGTTCAGACCACCGGCCAGTAGCCAAGGCAAGGGCAGGGAGCGGTGGGCAAGTTCTGGCCAATTCAGGGTTCGCCCCGTTCCCCCCGCCTGTTGGGGGTGATAGGCATCCAAAAGCAGCACCTCCACACAGTCTCGGTAGAGATGGGCTACTTCCAGATCCGCCGGCTGGCGAATGCGCAGGGCTTTGATGCGGCGGATCCCGGGAAGCCATTTCCCCAATTGCTGACAATCCTGCGGGGATTCTTGGCCATGCAACTGGACAGCCGTGAGGCCCACCGTTTCCACCCAGGCGGCGATGGCGCGGGGATCCTGATCCAGAAAGACCCCTACTTTTTCCACGTGGTCGGGCAGGGATCCCACCCAACGGGCCATTTCCGAGAGGGGCAAATAGCGGGGGGTATTGGGCACCGCGATGAACCCAAGGGCACTCACCCCCAGCGCGGCGATGGCCTCCGCCTGATCCTGACGGGTGATGCCGCAGATTTTGACAAACAACCGGCCCATTGGGAGCACCACCAAAACAATTGGCTGCTGGTTCTTGGATGGTTCTGAGAGCGCTGATACATCTACTTTTGTTCAGGGCGCATTTGCAGAGGATCCGGCTGTTCCGGGTGAAGCTTGTTGATCCGGCGCACCATTTGCCATAGCCGTCCAAAGTTGCGCTGGTTGAAGTGCATCACCAGCCGTGGCAGATGGGCAATATCTTCCTCGGCTTCCTCCGGCAAGGCCCCAGTTTGCTCGATCCGGCCCGAATCGAGAATATCGGCAAACTCTTCGTTTAAGATGTCTAGGGCTTCCGGTGAGAGTCTGGTGTTCAAGCGCAAAACCAGGAGCTCCCGCACGTAGCGATTGCTGTGAAAGACGCGATAAAAATCGACAATCTGCTGGCAGGCATCTTCCACGTCGTCGGTTAGGGTGTAGAGGAAGAGATCTTCTGGGCTGATCAAGCCGCGACCAAGCAGGTGCTCCCGCACGTATTCGTCCCATTCTTTCCAGTAGCAGCCACCTGTTCTGTCTACCAGCACCAAGGGCATGAGCTTGGTTTTGCCGGTTTGCATCAGGGTTAGGCATTCAAAGGCTTCATCCTGAGTGCCGAAACCGCCGGGAAAAAGCACCAGCGCGTCGGTTTCTTTAACAAAAAAGAGCTTGCGCGAAAAGAAATACTTGAAGTTGATGACCCGATCGCTGGCAGCAATAACGGGATTGGCCATTTGCTCAAAGGGAAGCTGGATATTGAGCCCAAAAGAGTTTTCCAGCCCTGCCCCTCGGTTGCCGGCTTCCATAATGCCGCCGCCGCCCCCCGTCATGACCATGAATCCCCGTTGACTGATGCAGTAGGCGAACAACTGGGCCTGGCGATATTCGGGACTTTCTGGCCCCAGTCGTGCCGACCCGAAAACGGTGATCTTGCGTTGGTGGGCATAGTTTTGGAAGGCGGCAAACCCCTGCTCCAGATCCTCAAGAGTGGCCGCCAAGATCTTGGCATCCAAACGGCTCAGCTCTAGGGATCCCATGCGCTGCAGCGACTGCACAATACGCAGCCAGGCCGTCCGGTTGGGATGATACTCCAACTGCTTTAGGCGGGTCTCAGCGTTGGAAAAAACTTCTTGCAGAAGGGAAGAAACGGAATCGGTCAAGCTGGGATCCTAAAGTTCTCTGGAATTACTTTAATCAGTTCTCGGCACAAAACGGCAGCCGGGTTCTAATCCAGAACCCAAAAGTTACATTCTGAAACACCCAAGGCATAGCCCTCAGGCTTCGGCAGGTGTGTCGAAGTGCTTTTCCAAAATCGTGGTCAGAGTTGCCTTGGGTACGGCGCCAACCACCACATCCACTTTCTGGCCGCCCTTGAACAACATCAGGGTGGGAATGCTGCGAATACCGTACTGGCTGGCAGTTTGAGGGTTCTCGTCGGTGTTGATTTTTACAACCTTAACTTTGCCAACATACTGCTCAGCTATCTCCTGAACCACAGGAGCCACCATCCGACAGGGGCCACACCAAGGTGCCCAAAAATCAACCAGAACTGGAATATCGCTGCGCAGCACCTCTGCCTCAAAGGTGGCATCAGCGATATCTATTGCTGCAGACATGCCTGGATAACTCCTGAAACAACACCTGTCACGGTCTCTGATCTTAGCACAGCCCCCAGGCTGCTGGTGACCTCAGCCTGTTCCATTGCTACTACACGGAGCGTTCGCCAAAGGAACTGTCCCTTGGGATCCCGGCCTGAGACCTTCGCTCAGCCAACCGCAGCGCTAGGCAGTTTGGGGACGGCACCGAAAGCATCTGAGCCGTGCTGAAGCAGGCTTCTACGGCATCCATCAAAAGATTTGTCTTGGCAAGGTTCCCGGGATAGTTGAGTGCGTCATGACCAGGCTGCTCCTATCCTATATGATCACTTTGATTCAAACTAGGACACTGCACCCA
>NZ_JANSHQ010000093.1:0-3536 GCF_047461715.1 Synechococcus sp. R8-2
GCAATGACGTGACACGGTCGCCCGATCACCTCCTGGACAAAATCCCCGATCATCTCGGCATAGAGGCTGCCGGTGTACTTCAAATCTGGACGTTCTGAGTTGCCCCACCCCAACAAATCCAGAGCATAGACTTGATGGTGCTGCCCCAGCTCCGCCATAATGGCACGAAACTCATAGCTGGAGGAGCCTGCCCCAATGCCGTGCACCAGCAACAACGGCTGGCCGGATCCCATGACCTTGTAAAACAGGCGATGGCCGCGCCAGAAGTGATGCCTTTCCTCTCCCGGCAGCAGGCTCTGCAGAGGCTGAGTTTGGGAAGAGATCCAAGCGTTGAAAACGGCTAGAGCACCCAACCCGCCGACAGTAGTCCAGAGCCCGATCTTGAGAACTTGGCTCAGCTCTTTCATCCTCAGCAGCCCAGCTAGGGAAGCTACTTTTTCTTAAGGCGGTAGGTGATGCGCCCTTTGTTGAGGTCATAGGGGCTCAGCTCCACCTTAACCCGGTCGCCGGGCAAGATCTTGATGTAGTTGCGGCGAATTTTGCCGGAGATATGAGCGAGCACGTTGAAGCCGTTGTCCAGATCCACTCGGAACATGGCGTTGGGCAGGGATTCCGTAACAACCCCCTCCATTTCAATGGCATCTTCCTTAGACAATGAGCCCTCCCAAAAACGACATAACAAACAACAGAACAATCCACAGCCGCGACGACACGCGCTGTTAAGAAATGAAAATATACTCCATCTCTTCTATCCTAACCGTTGCAGTCCTTCATCAGGGGATCGCTTAGGACTGAAAAGGCGTGCGATCGGTCAAAATTTCTGCTCCAGACTCGGTAACCAAGACCGTGTGCTCAAACTGAGCTGACCAAGAGCCATCTACTGTGACCACCGTCCATTGGTCTGGCAACACTCGGGTTGCCTCTCCCCCCGCATTCACCATCGGCTCAATGGCCACTGTCATGCCGGAGCGCAGCTTGGGATTGGGCAGATCGCGGGTGCGATAGTTGGGAAACTGCGGCTCCTCGTGCAGGTTGCGCCCCACCCCGTGGCCGACATACTGCTTCACCACAGAATAGCCCCGCCCCTCGATGTAATCTTCAATGGCACCCGAGACATCCTGAAGCCAAACGCCGTGGCGCACACAGTCGATGCCCGTCTGCAGGGCTTTGGCCGCAGTATCGATCAGATCCCGAGCTGCGTCGCTCAGGGGTTCCAGGCCGATGGTGATACAGGAGTCCGCATGCCAGCCCTCGACGATGGCACCAAAATCCACTTTGACCACATCTCCCGGCTGCACCACTTTACGGGGACTGGGGATCCCGTGCACCACCTCATGGTTGACACTGACACAGACGCAGGCGGGAAAGCCGTAGTAGCCCTTGAAACTGGGCAAAGCATTAAGTTGGGCCACCCGTCTCTCGGCATAGGTATCGATATCTGCCGTGGTCCAGCCCGGCTCCAGGCGCTCCGCGATCTCCTGCAATACTTGGGCCACCACCCGACCGGCCCGGCGCATTTTTTCCACTTCGCGGCGAGATTTGATCTCAATAAGCTGCATGCCCCGCCGCTGGGAGGGATTTCCAGCTCCTGCTCTGATCACGCCGTCCTCCTGAAGCCTTCCAGAAGAGCCTGCAGATGTTCCTGTACGGATTCCACCGGCTGGTTGCCGTTGACCCGTTGCAAGCGCCCCTTGGCCTCATAAAAATCGATCAGGGGAGCCGTCTGCTGCCGATAGACCTCCAGACGCTTGAGAATCACCGACCGATCCGCATCATCGCTGCGCCCCTGTTCCTTGCCCCGGGCCAGCAGCCGGGCCACCACCACCTCATCCGGCACCTCCAAGTTGAGGACGTAGTCATAATCTTGGCCCAGCTCTTGCAGCAGCTCTTCCAAGGCTTCTGCCTGGGCTAAGGTGCGAGGAAATCCATCTAGGATCCAGCCCTGCTCTGGAGATTGCTGCAACTGCCCCTTCACCATTCCGATCAGCACCTCGTCAGGCACCAGCTCTCCCGCATCCATGTAAACCTTGGCCTGGCACCCCAGGGGCGTTTGGGCTTTCACCTCGGCCCGCAACAGATCGCCTGTGGAAATTTTGGGCGTGTGGTAAATGGCCGCCAGCCGCTCCGCCTGTGTACCTTTGCCCGCCCCCGGCGGCCCCAGAAAGATCAACCTCGGCACTACTGTTTGACCATCCCTTCGTAGCGTTGTGAGATGACATAAGTCTGGATCTGCTTGGAGGTCTCGATCGCCACCCCCACCAAAATCAGTAGCGAGGTCGCCCCCAAACCTTGGAAAGTGGTGATGCCGGTTGCCCGTTCCACCGTCGTCGGGATGATGGCCACCGCGCACAGGAACAGAGCCCCCAGCAGCGTCAGGCGGTTGAGGATCCCTTCGACATACTCGGCAGTGGCCTTGCCCGGGCGTACCCCTGGAATGCTGGCCCCCATCTTCTTCAAGTTTTGAGCCAGATCCACCGGGTTGATGAGCAAAGAGGCGTAGAAGTAGCTGAAGAAGAGGATCAGCACGAAATAGAAGGGAATGTAGAACCAGGAGGTGGGGGATAGGAAGTTGGCCACCTGCACCAAAGTCAGGTTTTGGGTGTACTGGGCCAAGGCCAAAGGCAGAGACATCACCGAGTAGGCGAAGATGATCGGCATCACCCCCCCTTGGTTTAGCCTCAGGGGCAGATAGCTTTTCTGCTCGCGGAACAGCTTGTTGCCCACCTGGCGCTTGGCGTAGACGATAGGGATCTTGCGGCTGCCCTCTTGGACAAAGACAATGCCGACAATGGTGACCAAAAAGATTGCCAGCAACAGCAAGATGCCACCGATGGTGCTGCTATCGGCACGGGCCAGGCTAATAGTCTGTCCGAGGGCACGGGGCAGAGTGGCAACAATGTTGACGAAGATCAAGAGCGAAGGGCCACTTCCCACCCCTTTCTCCGTGATCATCTCTCCCAGCCACATCACAAACAGGGATCCCGCCGCCAGAGCCAGGGTGGTGGAGGCCATGAAGGCCAACTCATTGGTGGTACTGGCAAACTCCCGCACCCAAAAGGAAATGCCAATGCCCTGGATGATGGCCCAAACCAAGGTGACATAGCGGGTGTACTGAGAAATCTGCCGCCGCCCCTGTTCTCCCTCGTTTTTCTGCAGGTTCTCCAAGGCTGGAATGGCCGAGACCAGCAACTGCATGATAATTGAGGCATTGATGAAGGGCAGGATCCCAAGGGCGAAAATTCCCAAAGCAGAAATCCCCCCGCCGGAGAAGACATCCAGCAAGCCAAACACAGGGCTGTTGGCAGCTTCGGCAGCAAAGCGGGCCCGATCGATACCGGGAATGGGGATGTAAATGCCCAGTCTGACCAACAGCAGCAAGCCCAAGGTGAGAAACAGACGGCTGCGCAGGCCAGAGGCCATAGCCATCTGCATAAAGGTCTCTTGGGCAGAGGGGGCGGAGCCTCGTGTGTCAACCATAGGGAAGAGAATCTCGCGGGAGCAAAAGGTAAGGTGAGCTATCTACCACTCTACGCTGC
>NZ_JANSHQ010000094.1:0-2261 GCF_047461715.1 Synechococcus sp. R8-2
CCAGTTGCTCTTCCAGTTCTTGCTCGATGTTGAGGATTGCCCGCTCCAATTGTGCTTCCGGCGTTACAAAGTGCCGAGCAGGATAAACTCTGAGGGCGCTGAGGCTGTTCAAAATCTCGCCTGTAACCGGGTCGATTAAGCGAATGGCCTCGATCTCATCGCCAAAAAATTCGATGCGAATGACCCGATCCTCATAGGCCGGCACAATTTCCAGCACATCCCCTTTGAGGCGAAATCGCCCCCGCACCAGCTCCAGGTCATTGCGCTCGTACTGGATGCTGGCCAGAGCCCGCAAGACATCCCGTTGGTTGATCTCCTGGCCGACTTTGAAGGGGATGGAAGCCTTCAGGTATTCTTCTGGCATGCCCAGACCATAGATGCAGCTCACCGAGGCCACCACAATCACATCCCGCCGTTCAAACAAGGAGCGGGTAGCCGAGTGCCGCAGCATATCGATTTCATCGTTGATAGAGGAAGATTTGGCGATGTAAGTATCGGTGCTGGGAACATAGGCTTCCGGTTGATAGTAGTCGTAATAGCTGATGAAGTATTCAACGGCATTGTGAGGAAAAAGCTCCCGCAGCTCATTGCACAGTTGTGCTGCCAAAGTCTTATTGTGGGCCATCACTAAGGTGGGCCTGCCCACCTGCTGAATGGTATGGGCGATGGTAAACGTTTTGCCGGTTCCGGTTGCTCCCAGCAAGGTTTGGAAACGATGGCCTTCTGAAATTGACTTCACCAAACCGGCAATTGCCTTAGGTTGATCTCCGGTGGGTTGATAGGGAGAAACCAGTTGAAACTCTGACATGGGTTTGACTTTCGGATGGGCCTAGATAGCTGCCGGGCTGGTCAAGGCAGGGCTGATCTGCACGTTGGTTTGGAATGGTGGTGCGGATCACAAAGGCTTGTGGGGTGCCTCTAAGCTTGACCGCCTGCTCAGCAGTGGGCTCCAGCTTGCGCACCAGGATGAGCCTCTGTTCCATGGTAAGGTTTTATCATGCAGGACTGAGGGCAGCTCTTCTTCCTGGGCCTGTTCATGCCAGTGATGTGAAGCATTAGGGCCTGGGTACACGCGCTAAGTCTCCCTCGGTGAAGAGATGAGATATGGGACGACGGCAACTCTTGCGCGGGATCCTAATCGGGTTGGGTCTTCTGGCCGCCATGGTGGTGTGGGTTGTCGTATGGCTGCTCACCCGCAGTCCGGTGGCTTTGTTGCTGGCCCACCCGGAGCTGCCGCCAATTGTGGGTTTGGCCCCTCGCTCCGCACAAGCGCTGCTGGTGTTGGCTGTTCCCCTGGACGAGGTGCAAGCGTTTTGGCAAGCGGCAACTCCTGCCCCCCAGCGACGCGCTGCCCGTCAGCAGTGGCAAAAGTTTTTCTCCCCTGAAGGCCCAGGCTGGCTGGGATCCTTGCTGGCCGGGGGATCCCTTGATTTTGAGCGGGAGGTGCGGCCCTGGCTGGGGAGGAGCACCCTCTTGGCCAGTTTGCCGGAGTGGGGCACCTTGGTTGCCCTAGAAACGCGGGATGCGGCAGTCTCTCAATTTGAGCTGAACCTGTTGTGGGAACGGCAGAGCTTGGCCGGGAGGCCGGTGCAGGTAGACACTTACAAGGGCATTCAGGTGGTGTCTAGCCCGATTCCGGGCCTGCAGGGGTTCTCGGCAGCCGTTTTCGGCGAGCAATACGTGTTGTTGGCGGAGCAGTCTGCTGCCATTCGGGCTGCAATCGATGCTTGGCAGTTGCCGCAGTTGTCTCTGGTGGCTCAGCCTCTGTTTCAGCAGGTCATCCAGCCCTTGCGGGAGGCGCATGTGGGTTGGGCCTTCTGGCAAAATCCAGAGGCGGTTTCTTCAGATGGGCTGACGTTGCAGGCGGTAGGGCTGGGGTTGGGGGTAAACTTCCGCGGCTTGGTGGCCGAAAGTGCTGCCCTCTGGCATGCGCCCGCTGGCTTCTCCTTGCCGGCGGCAGAAGCCTTTCGCCCGCAGATCCTTCAACATCTGCCGGATAAAACCTTGGCGCTGATTTCCGGAGAGAATCTGGTCTCAGTTTGGCAGAGCCTGGGGCAGATCCAGCCCCTAAATTCCCTGGGGTTGCGGGTGGATCCCGGCCAGTGGCTGCAGCGCTTGCAATCTCAGGTGGCGCTGGACTGGCAGCGTCTGTTGCCGGAACGGGGAGAGTTTGCCTTTGCCCTTTTGCCCGGCGACGGGGATCCAGCCTGGCTGTGGGTCGGTAAGCTGCCGGATGAGTCGGTCGCGACAGCGGGACGGAG
>NZ_JANSHQ010000095.1:0-3754 GCF_047461715.1 Synechococcus sp. R8-2
GGTCGGAGCCGGGTAGTTTACCATAGTTCGACAAGAATCCAACTCAAAGAGCATATCCGAATATCCATCTGCATCTGTGGCTGTAACCTCTTCTCCGCCTTCCCGTTCCCGCGCTTTTGGCCTTTGGCCGCCGCTGGCCTTGGTTTTGCAGCGGCTGACCCAAGCGGTGCCGGTGCTGCTGTTGATCACGGTGCTCAGCTTTTTGCTCTTGCAGCTGGCCCCCGGAGATTTTTTGGATCCCTTGCGGGCGGATCCCAGTGTCAGCCAGGAGTTTATTGCCCAAGAGGAAGCGCGGCTGGGGTTGGATAAGCCCTTGGTTTGGCAGTACTTGACCTGGCTGGGCAACCTGCTGCAAGGGGATTTCGGGGTGAGCTACACCTATCGCGTGCCGGTAGCACAGCTCATCCTCTCCCGCGCCGGCGCTACCTTGCTGTTGGCGGTGTCCTCTGTGGTGCTGACTTGGCTGGTCGCCATTCCCCTAGGGATCCTGGGGGCGCTGCGGCAGAACACCCCCCTGGATCGGGCGTTGCAGTTGCTCAGCTACCTGGGCCAGGCCATGCCCAGCTTTGTGCTGGCCATTTTGCTGCTGATCGTGGCCCAGAATGTCGGCTGGCTGCCGGTGGGGGGGATGACCAGTGTTTATTTTGCCGAGCTTAGTTTGGGGGAAAAGTTGCTGGATCTGGGCCGCCACCTGCTCCTGCCCACGCTGGCCCTGAGCATCACCAGCTTTGCCGGGCTGCAGCGGATTACGCGCGGCAATTTCTTGGATGTGCTGCGGCAGGAATACATCCAGGCGGCGCGGGCCCGTGGGATCCCGGAGTGGCGGGTGATCTGGCTGCACGCGCTGCGCAACGCCGTCAACCCCTTGATCACGATCTTGGGCTTTGAGTTTGCCAATCTGCTCAGCGGCTCTTTTATTGCCGAGTTTTTCTTCAATTGGCCGGGGCTGGGCAAGCTGCTCTTGGAGGCTGTTCAAAGTTTCGACATCAATGTGGTGATGGCGGGGCTTCTGCTGGGGGCCGTGATGCTCATTCTGGGCAATTTGTTGGCCGATTTGCTCCTGATGTGGGTGGATCCCCGGATCCGACCCGACTCACTGCTGTAGTTAACCATTGCTGCTACGGATCCCTCAAACAGGCGGCTCAATTGTGGAGACAATATCCCGAATCACCGCCTCAGCCTCTTGCCGTCGGTTGCCGGCCATCTCTCCCGACCCGGCCAGAGAAACCCGATGGGTCAGTACCGGCACGAACAGTGCTTGCAGATCTTCTGGTAGACAAAAGCTGCGCCCCTTCACCAGCGCCTGGGCCCGTGCTGCCCGCGCCAAGGCCAGGGCTCCACGGGTGGATACCCCCGCCCGCAGCAGCTTGGACACGCGAGTGGCCTGCACCACCTGCAGAAGATAGTCCGCCAGGGATCCATCCAAATACACCTGATCCACCGCCGACTGAATCTCTCGCAACTCCATCAGGGAGAGAACCGGCTGCAGAGCATCCACCGGCTCGGCCTGTTGCCGTTGCAAGAGTAAAGCTCGCTCTACCTCAGGGCTGGGGTAGCCAATCGACAGCCGTACCAAAAACCGATCCAACTGGCTTTCTGGGAGGGGATAGGTGCCGTGGTACTCCAAAGGATTTTGGGTGGCCAACACCATAAATGGGCTGGGCAGCGGGTAGGTGCGATCGTCCAGCGAAACCTGCTTTTCCGCCATTGCCTCCAGCAGGGCACTTTGGGTGCGGGGCGAGGTGCGATTGATTTCATCCGCCAAGACCACGTGGGCAAAAATGGGGCCGGGACGAAATTCAAAATCCCCTTTTTCTTTGTTGAAAAGGGTGAGGCCAAGGATATCTGTCGGCAATAGGTCGCTGGTAAATTGAATCCGCTGAAACTTGGCTCCCAAACTGTGGGCGATGGCCCGCGCCAAAGTGGTCTTGCCTACACCGGGCACATCTTCAAGCAAAACATGACCTTCCGCAACCAAGGCCGTGACCACCGCCTGCACCACCTGCGATTTGCCCTGAAACACGGATTCGATATTGGCAATCAGCTTGCCAATCTGTTGGTGCAAGGTTTGTAATCGCTCCGCTGGGATCCGTGCTGAACCAGACCGGGTGCTGACACTCGCCATAAACCATTCCCAAAGGGGCCTATTCCACCTTACAGGCTGGATCCCATTGCCAGCTCAGGGCGGGATCCCGCTAAACCCCACTAAAAAACCGGAGTATCATAGACCTGAGCTCTCCACAAGGATGGATATCTTGGAACTGTCTTGCAAAAGTGAATATGCTCTCCTGGCCCTTCTGGAATTGGCCCAGCACTACAGCGATGGCCAGGTGCTGCAGATTAAAGAAATTGCGGCTCATCAGTCCATACCCGACCGCTACTTGGAGCAATTGCTGGCCACCTTGCGCAGACAGGGGTTGGTGCGCAGCCAACGGGGATCCAAGGGAGGCTACTTCCTGGCCCGAGCACCCTGGCAGATCTCGCTGCTGGATGTTATCCAGGCCATCGAGGGGGAAGATCTCACCCGCTCCCGCGACTTGCCCTCGGGCGATCTCACCCCAGAGCGGGAAGTGCTCCTGAAGGCCTGGCAAGATGCCCAAGCTGCGGCGGTAGCCATTCTCCAGAAGACCACCCTGCAAGACCTCTGCGACCGGCAGGCACAACAGCAACAAGCTCGGCTTATGTACTACATTTAAGCCAGAGGCTGGGATCCTTGGAAGGTTTTGGGTTATCCTGAAACCCATTGCTTTTTGAATTGAGCCCTTCCATGACCGTTCGCTCTTCTCGCTCTCAGGCTGCCGATACGTTTTCCGCGGAAGATTTTGCCCAGGCTTTAGACAAGCAAAACCTCAGCTTTCAACCGGGGCAGGTGGTGCAAGGCCGCATCTTCCAACATCAGAACGATGGCGCTCTGGTGGATATTGGTGGCAAATCCCCGGCCTTTTTGCCCCTCAAGGAAGCAGGGATCCGCCCAGGGGAAGATTTGAGTGCCCTCTTTCCCCTAAAAACAGAAGCCGAGTTTCTCATCCTGCGAGAAGATGCAGAGGGACAAATTGTGCTCTCGGCGCGGCGGCTGAGGCTGAAGCGGCTTTGGGAAGAGCTGGCCCAGAAGCAAGCCAACGGCCAGACGGTAACCGTTCCGGTGATCGCCACCAACAAAGGGGGGGTGGTGGTGGATGTGCAGGGGCTGCGCGGCTTCATTCCCCGCTCCCACCTCAGCCAACGGGAAAGTCTGGAGGAGTTGGTGGGGCAATCCTTGACAGCAAGCTTTATCGAGGTGAACCCAGAAGCCAACAAGCTGGTGCTCTCCCAAAGGGCGGCTGTAAAGTCCGAGAACCTGAGCCGCTACACCAGTGGCCAAGTGGTGGAAGGCAAAGTCAGCGGACTAAAACCCTTCGGTGTGTTTGTGGACTTGGAAGAAGGGGTAACCGGGCTGTTGCACATCAAGCAGGTCAGCCAAAGTTTTGTAGCCTCGCTACCGGATTTGTTCAAACCAGGCCAACGCATCAAAGCTGTTGTCATCGATGTGGATGAGGCCAAGGGACGGATGGCCCTCTCCCTGCGGGTGCTGGAAAAGCATCCGGGCGAGGTGCTGGAGCAGCTGGACAGGGTTATGGAGGAGGCCGAAGAGCGGGCCGGTAAACTCAAGGGGAGAATAACATCCGACGGCCAAGTCATCTGATCCCATCTCTGCCTCGAGTTCGGATGCAAAACCTGCAGAGGGAAAGCAAGACGCCTTACGGCAATCAGAGGA
>NZ_JANSHQ010000096.1:0-2743 GCF_047461715.1 Synechococcus sp. R8-2
CCCTCTCCCCAAGGGAGAGGGGGGTTTTGAGTGGCTGGCAGTGGGGGCAAAAGTGAGCCGACCGACCTGCCAGCTTCATCCGCTGAATTGGGGTGCCACAGAGGCGACAGGGATCCCCTTCCCGACCGTACACCCACGCTTGCCCTTGATAGTTGCCGTTGAGCCCACGCAGATCCCGGTAATCCCGCAAGGTGGTGCCCCGCTGCTCCAGCCCGGCCCGTAACACCTCGATCAAAGCTTCTCGCAGGCGTGCCTTGGCCACATCCGAAAGCTGAACTGCTGGCGTCAAAGGGTGAATGCCGCTCAGAAACAGGGCTTCGTCGGCGTAAATGTTGCCCACCCCGGCTACCAGCGATTGATCCAGCAGCGCGGTTTTAATAAGACGGCGGCTCTTCTGCAGGGCAGCCTGGAAATAGGCCTCAGAAAAAGCTGGCGAAAAGGGCTCCGGCCCCAAGGTCTGCAGGGTGGGGATCACTGCCTCCAGCTCAACACCGGCGGGCACCAGCCACATCTGGCCAAAGGTGCGCTGATCCACAAAGCGCAAGTCCCACCCTTCCTCGAAGGCCAAACGAACACGAGTGTGAGCTGATAAAGGGGTGGATCCCTGCACCCAGAGCAACTGCCCGGTCATGCGCAGATGCACACCCAGAACAGCTCTCGAATCCAGGGATCCCAGGAGATACTTTCCTCGCCGCTGCCACTGGGTAAAACGGGTGCCAATCAAGCTCCGCCCAAACATCTCCCCTGCAGGGTAGGCAATGGTGCGGGCCAGGAGCACCTCCACCGCAAGTATCCGCGGCCCCAAGGTGAGGCGTTGCAAATCTTGCCGAACTGTTTCAACTTCCGGCAGTTCAGGCACAGAACGACTTGCTCAAGAACACAGTCCCCGGCATCAGAACTTTGGCTTAGCTGGCCGCAGCTTTGGCCTTGGCTTTGGGAGCTTCCAACACTTCCAGTTCATCTTCGCGGAAGTTGTTGGTGTTGATGTTGTAGTAGTTGATCTTGTCAAAGCGGACGATCACCGGGTAGAGAATGCCGCTGGTATCCACCGCCGCAACCGTTCCCACATCCCGATACCAGTAGGATTCTTTCCGCAGCACACGGACTTTGGCACCACGCTGAATTGCCATGAGGGTTATCTCCATTGACCTGAACTCAGATTACCCTAGTCCGTGAGAAGGCTGCGATTTCCGAATTTTTGTAACAGGGATCCGCTTTTGTCTGGCTGGGTTTTCGGGGCCAACAGCAGATGAACCGTCGCACCTGTGGAGCCTGGCTGTTGGGTTCTGCTTTGACCTGGGGCTTGCAGGGGAAATCTGCAGGGCTGCCCCATCCGCGCGATTTTGCCGCCGTCCTCGACCTAAACACCGGTCGTTTAACAAGGGTTTGGCAGCCGGAGCAGGCTTCCAGAATCAGGGCCAGCCCTGGCTCAACCGTCAAATGCGCCGTTACCGCCGCTGCTCTGCAGACTGGGATCAGCTCTGGGGAGCGCTTGATCCACTGTCCGGGTTGGTGGGATCCGCCGCCGCAACTGGGGTTGGGCCGCCTACCCTGCTGGGATCCCCGCGGCCATGGGGCTTTGAACTTGCGCCAGGCCCTGGCCCACTCTTGCAACGTGCATTTTTACCAGTTGGGCTGGGAGCTGGGGGCCGATACCCTGGTGGAGTGGCTGCGGCGCTTCGGCCTAGGGAGTGTGCAGAATACAACTCCGGCTCCGCTCTTGGCGACCGGTCTGGCTGGGCCGGTGGATCCCTGGGAGCTGTTGGTTTATGGGGGCGTGATTGCCCGCCGAGGTGTACCCCTTTCTGGCGAGGTCTCTCTGCCCGCTTTCTCTTTACCGGCTTGGATTTGGGAGGCTCTCCATGCTGGCATGAGCCTGGCGGCAACAGCGGGCACCTGTCGCGGCATTGCCCCAGAAGGGATCCCAGTGGCAGCCAAGTCTGGCACCATCCTCAATCCTCAACGACGAGGACGACCAATTCTCTGGGCAGAAGATTTTCAAGCCTGGTTGCTGGCCTTTTGGCCCCTGCCGGATCCCAACTGGACGCTGGTGCTGCACCTGCATCAGGGCAAAGCCTATGAGGCGGCCATTCCCCTGGCGCGGCAGATCATCGCCGCCATCGGCAGCGGGTGACCACCTTGCTTGCGATCATGAAGAAATGCAAACTATACTGAAGGTCAAGTGCCGTTCTCGTTTTCGTTCTTTACGGATCCCACTCCCTGTCGTTCCCATTTACCCTGGAGGTTCTCATGTCTAATCCCAATTTGTCGGAGCCCAAGTTTGGCTTTAACGAGTATGCCGAGCGCCTCAACGGTCGGGCTGCCATGATTGGCTTTGTGTTGGCCATTGTCATCGAAGCGGTGACGGGCCAAGGCGTTGCTTCCTGGCTGGGCCTGATCTAAGAGACCTCAACTTACCGCCTTTTGGCTTTTCCTTGGGTCTGCTGGCTTGCAGGCCCTTTATTGTATTGAGCAGGGTATTGAGCAGGAAGCGTGACTGCACCAGTTGTAGCCGTTCTGAATGGCAACAAGGCTTGAGCGGGCACCAACTACTCCAAGCAATTCCGACAGCGCCGAATCTTTCCCTTTCTCCCTCTGAGGGAGGAGCTGGTGTGAGGGTATCCCACTAGTTCCATTAGATGATCCCTTCCTGCCGCTTGGCGATTGGCATGCGCCAGCCGGTGCCGAAGGCGCGATCGGTGATGCGCAGCCCAGGGGGAGCTTGGTGTCGCTTGAACTCGGC
>NZ_JANSHQ010000097.1:0-4751 GCF_047461715.1 Synechococcus sp. R8-2
CTCCAGCCCGAAAATTTGGTGATTCTAGAGGGGGGATCCGCCCCCTTTTTTCCTTTAGGGCTGCAGATAGAGGCGGTGCTGCCGGATGTAGTGCTCCACGGCAGGGGGCACCAGGTAGCGGATAGACCTTCCCTTTTGGATTTGCTGCCTTAGGTAGGTGGAAGAGAGCGTCAGGGTGGGAGCTTCCAGGATTTGGGCTTGGATAGGCAACTTTTCGGCTACCGCCTGCAGCACCTGGGCGGCATCGCCGGCATCCACCCGTGGGGCAACAATCCAATGGCAGAGGCGGGCCAGTTCTTCCGCTTGATACCACTGGGGCAGGTCCCGCAGAGCATCCACGCCGATGATCCAGTACCACTGGGTATTGGGTTGCTCCTGGATGAGGGTGCGCAGTGTCTCGATGGTGTAGGAGCGCCCCGAACGGCGGATCTCCAGCTCTGAGCAGGCGAAGCGCTCGTGGTCGGCAATGGCCAGCTTGACCATGGCCAGGCGGTCGGCTTTGCTGGCACCAGGGGCCAGAGGCTTGTGGGGGGGATCCCCTGCCGGCATCCACAGCACCTGATCCAGGTCAAACTGCCAAAGGGCTTGTTCTGCCATGATCAAATGGCCGTGGTGTACAGGGTTGAAGGTTCCACCCAGAATGGCAATGCGGCGGTGCTTCATGGCTGCTGGCTCAGGTAGGTGATGGCATCCCGCAGCCAGTCTTCCGTTGGGCGGGGGTGAGTGGGCAGAGCTTGCAAGGCAGCCTGAATTTCCTGAGCACTGTAGCCCAGGGCCAGTAAGGCCATTTCCACCTCTTCCCGGATAGGCATGGGCGGCCCCCCGGCCAAGGGTTGATCCGCAACCCCCATCCCCTGTCGCCAGTGGGCCAGCTTGGTTTTCAGCTCCAAGGCCAGCCGCTGGGCCGTTTTATGACCTACCCCCGGCGTGAGGGAGAGCAGGCGCACATTTTCGGTCACCACCGCCTGAATCAGCTCCGGCAGGCCGAAAGTATTCAGCAGGGCCAAGCCCAAAGCCGGCCCCACCCCCGAGACTTTGATGAGTTCCACAAACAAATCGCGCTCGGCTGGCGAGCCAAACCCGTACAACACCAGCTCGGTCTCTCGCACCACCAAATGGGTGAACACCCGGACGGGCTCCCCCACTGCAGGCAGTTGCTTGAGAAAACGTCCTGGGGCCTTGACGCGATAGCCGATCCCCTGCACCTCAACGGTGAGGCTACTGCGCTCTCCCCATTCGATGGCCACAAGGTGGCCGCTTAAAAACGCGATCATGCTGCGAGTTTAATCTGGGTTTGGGATGCTCTGCTCGACTGGAGCTCCAAAGTCGGCCAAGCAATCTAAAGTCCTTGCCAAAGGCTGCTTCCCTACAAGGCTATTTCACAGACCATTTCTCTACCTGTAGACTGTTCCCCATCCAGCTCTGTATTCTCCCTCATCCATGCCGATTCGCCCTTTTCCCATCGGCCAATGGCTTTGGATCCTGTTCTCGCTGGGGGTGCTGCTCTTTCTCCATCTTCCTCTGCTGGTGATCGTCCTTTATGCCTTTAGCCCCGATGAGGCGACTTTGCGCTTCCCTTTGCCGGGGCTGACCTGGCATTGGTTTGCCGTGGCCTGGGGGCGGGCAGATATTTGGCGGGCCTTGTTTTTGTCTTTGCGGGTGGCTGTGCTGGCTACCGGAGTGGCGGTGGTGCTGGGATCCCTGGCGGCAGCGGCCGTCTATCGCAGCCGATTTTTTGGCCGCGAGACGATCTCATTTTTGGTGTTGCTGCCCATCGCCTTGCCGGGCATTGTCTCCGGGATCGCCTTGCGCTCGGCGATCCATTTGCTGCATATCCCTTTCAGCTTTTGGACAATTGTTATCGGCCATGCCACCTTTTGCCTGGTGGTGGTGTACAACAACGTGCTGGCCCGGTTTCGCCGCATGGGACGCTCTCAACTGGAGGCTTCTGCCGACTTGGGGGCCAATCCTCTGCAAACCTTTCGGTACATCCTTCTGCCCGAACTGGCCTCGGCCCTATTGGCGGGATCCCTGCTGGCGTTTGCCCTGTCTTTCGATGAAATCATCGTCACCACCTTCACCGCCGGCCAGCAGCAAACCCTGCCGATCTGGGTGTTCAGCCAGCTAACCAAGCCTCGGCAGCGCCCGGTGATCAGCGTGGTGGCCCTGGGGGTGATCGGCCTGACGGTGCTCCCCATTTGGCTGATCCATCACTTGACCCAAGAGAAAACCACGACTCGCTGATGGCTCTTTCCAGCCTCATGCAAGGTTTGCACTTGGAGGGATCCCCAAGCATTGGCCGGAGTCGCTGTAACAGCAAGGAAACGCTGGCCCTGGTTGATCGCAGAGCCCTTGTGAGAAAATGTAACAAGCATTTCATTTGTGAAAATTGAGGTATCTATGGCTGTCACTCGTGCCGGACGCGCCCCTCTAGTGCGGGGCAGCAGCGAGGGAAATCCTGCCAAGTTCATGGAAATGGCCAGCTCTTTGCTCAGCACCCGCACCCGCCAAGGCAGCGGCAAAAAGGTTCAAGATCGCTCCTCCTACGGCAAAGCGGGCAACCCGCAAGAGTTCATGCAGATGGCCAGCGAATTGCGCCGCTCCCTGGAGCAGCAGGGTCGGTAGCCAATCCTGTCCACCCCCAGGGGATCCCCGTCCAGTTGCCTAAGCTGGACGGTTTTCTTGCTGCTCCTCTCAAGCCAGAGGCGGCCAATCGCTTCTGAGGCCACTCACCGGTGTTGGATCCCGTTACGGGCCCAACTTCGAGTCCAGAGCTCCGCCCTTGAGCTTCTGTGCAATGAGCCGGCAGAAGAGCAGCATGTCAGGATGGGAAAAGTGCTCATCGGGGCGCTCTTGCCGGTGGACGTGATTGAGGCCAAGACGACATGAAAAACAAAGGCTTTTGGCTGGCCGGGATCCTGGGGGTAATCTTGGATCAGGCGACCAAGCACTGGGCAGTGGAACGGCTGCTGCCGGGGCCAGAGATTGAGCTGTGGCCAGGGGTGTTTCACCTCACCTACGTGGAGAATACCGGCGCTGCTTGGAGCCTGTTTGAAGATTCGGCAGAGCTCTTGAAGTGGATCTCGTTGGGGGTAGCGCTGGCATTGGGGCTGCTGGCCATCCGCGGCGGGATCCTGAGCCGTTGGGAACAGGCGGGCTATGGCTTGGTGTGGGCAGGAGCGGTGGGGAACGGCATCGACCGCTTCGTCAACGGCTATGTGGTGGATTTTTTCAATTGGGTCTGGATCCGCTTTCCGGTGTTCAACGTGGCGGATGTGGCCATCAACCTCGGGGTGGCCTGCCTGCTGATCGGTTTGCTACGGGACAACTCGAAGAAAACGGGATCGACTTCCGCCTCGCCCTGCCTGGAGAAAAAGCCCGGTCGCGACAGCACCCACTTTAAGGATTGACGAGCCGATGAACAGCCTTCAGGGATCCCTTGGGATGCTCAGGCCTTTGGCCAGGGGGATCCCCGGTCAGCTGCAAGGACTCCGTCCCGCTAAAGTGCTCCGCACTGCTATCGCGAGCGCGAATGGCTGGCTTGCTGGGCCACCTGGCAGAGGCGCTCGACATCTGCGGGCAAAGTGTTAAAAGCCGTCACCAGGCGGATTAAGTTGTGACCTTCCCCCAGCCAGCGGTAAAACCGAAACCCCGCTCCCTCTAGGGCCTGGAGAACCGGCTCCGGCAGCTCGATAAAAACCTCATTGGCCTCGGTAGGATACACCAACTTGGCTCCCGGCAGGGATCCCAGTCCCTGCGCCAACTGCTGGGCCATTGCGTTGGCATGGCGGGCATTGCGCAGCCACACCCCATCCTGGAGATAGGCCTGCAATTGGGCAGACAAAAAGCGCATCTTCGAGAGCAGATGGCCACTGCGCTTGCGACGAAACTCAAAATCGCCCACCTGATTTGGATGAAAAAACACCACCGCTTCCGCAGCCCAGGCTCCATTTTTGGTGGCCCCAAAGGACAGCACATCCACCCCCGCTTTCCAGGTCATCTCGGCAGGGGTGCAACCCAAACTAACCAGGGCATTGGCAAAGCGGGCCCCATCCATATGCACCTTAAGGCCAAAGTGATGGGCCAAATCCGCCAGGGATCCAAGCTGCTCCAAGGAGTAGAGGGTGCCGGCCTCAGTGGCTTGCGTCAGGCTGAGGCAGGCAGGCTGCACGTGATGAACCACCCCAAACCCCGCCCGCTCCAGGGCTGCTTTTAAGTTGCCCCAGTCGATACGGCCTTGTTCCCCTGGGATCCCCACCAACTTGGCCCCACCTGTAAACAGCTCCGGCGCTCCACATTCGTCCAGATTGATGTGGGCCTCGGGATGGCAATAAATCGCCCCGTAGGGCGGGGTGAGCACCGAAAGGGCCAGGGCATTGGCAGCAGATCCTGTTGCCACCGGAAACACTGCCACTTCATGCTCGAAGATCTCGGCAAACAGCCTTTGCACCTGCGCTGTGCATTCGTCCCCTCCATAGGGCATGGCGGATCCCCTGAGGGCCAACAGGGCTTCCATCACCTCAGGACAGGCGCCTGTGACATTGTCGCTGCAGAAGTTCATGGCCTGGACAACCCAAGGGATCTCGCCGAGGAAGGGTTAGGGCCGGCTTACTTCGCGCCAACCCAACCGGGATCCTCCAAAGTATCCCAGGCTTGACCTGCCTCTCCCTCAACCGTTTGCAATAGCGGGACAGAGTCCTTTTGGGGATGGGAAGGCGGCTCAGGCTGGTCGCGATAGCGGGACGGAGTCC
>NZ_JANSHQ010000098.1:0-3892 GCF_047461715.1 Synechococcus sp. R8-2
GAGAGGGGCCAGGGGTGAGGGCCCGTTAATCCAAGCGGCGGCCTGTCAAACGCACAAAAATGTCTTCTAAGTTGGCCGGGCGCACCATGAGGCCGGTTTTGTCGGGTTCTGCCTCCAACTGCCGCTGAGCTTCCGCCAAGCTGGGGAAAAAGGTGTACTCCACCTCCCGGCCAGGACAGGATCGCACCAGCAGGGCCTCTCCATACTTGGCCCGCAGTTGCTCGGTGCTGCCCAACTCGATTAACCTTCCCCCATCCATGATGCCGATGCGGTCGCACAGCTCTTCTGCCTCCTCCATGTAGTGGGTGGTAATCAGCAAGGTCATGCCCTGCCGATTGAGATCCCGCAAGATCTCCCACAACAGCCGCCGCGCCTGGGGATCCAACCCGACGGTGGGCTCGTCCAAAAACAAAATCTGGGGGCGATGCAGTAACGCCCTGGCCACCTGCAAGCGTCGTTTCATTCCCCCTGAGAGGGTTTTCACTTTGTCTTGCCGGCGATCCGCCAGCCGCACATACTCCAGCCATTCATCGATGCGCCGTTGCCGCTCTGGGTTGGGGATGTGGTGCATACGCCCGTGGAACTCCAGGTTTTCCCAAACGGTCAGCTCTGCCTCTAGGGTGATAGGCTGCAGAACTACGCCAATTTGCTGCCGCACCGCCACCGGATCCCGCACCACGTCATACCCCCCCACCCGGATGGATCCCTGGCTGGGTCGGGTAAGGCTAGTAAGCATGCGGATGGTGGTGGATTTGCCGGCGCCGTTGGGCCCCAACAGGGCAAACACTTCCCCCTGGGGGATCTGCAGGCTCAAATCTTGAACGGCAACCTGCTGCCCAAAGCGCTTCCACACCCCCTGCATTTCCACCGCCACCGTCTTGGTTTGGGGCAAGGTTGGGGCCGTCGAAAGAGCTGTCACAGTCCGCTCCGGTAAAGTGTAAAGAAATCTTTATTCTCCAGCATACGCCAGCCGTGTCAGCAAGCTGCAGGTCTTATCAGGGATCCCTGCTGCTGGCAGCAGTCTGGGTTGTCTCTTGAGCTTTTGCGTGGCTGTGATTTCGTTCTCTGGGGTTTTTCTCTGGATCTTGCAAAATAGTACACATTGCGTCTGAAGGGTGAACCGCACTCCCAAGACAACACCTGTACAGACTCTGGAAGGGGAAATTGGGCTGGATAGCTCATGGCATATCTGTACGTATCTGTACGTATGGGTAACAATAAAGACACAAGCTTGAGCGGTCTGGCTGTCAGACTGGGGCTTTCTTCTCAGTGAAGCGACCTCCCTCAGCGCCCACCGATACCCTCTACTAACCAATGTAAGGAAAATGCAGAGCAAAGACCGATTCGACCAAATTGACTTCCGGCTGGATCGCCTGGTTGGGGCTGTGTTGACCCTGGCCGAGGCCGTCAGCTTCGTCAAGGATGACCTGACCCATCTGAAAGCCATTGTTCAACAACAGGTGCTGATATCCCAGGAGCAGAGCACTTGGCTGGGAGAGTTAAAGACGATATGTCAACAGCAAGCCGATACAGCTCGTTGCCAATCTGAGACGATTGAGCGCATTATTGCCCATCTCCTGCCCGCTCAGGATCCCAAGTCTTGAGGGATCCCAAAGGCAGCCTGGGGGCGTGCCACAATGGCAGCAGAGCTGAGGTTTTCCGCCGTTGGAGTGCCAGGTTGCAGCAGCAGGACAGGGTTCTGTTGAGGCTGAGGAGCTGCTTGCTTTCTTTCGTTGCCGACGCTTGCCTTACCTGGATCGCTTTGGCCCTCAAGAGGCCAAGCTGCCGCCGGACAACCTGCTGGAGCAATGGCGACGGGATCGCCAAACCCTGGCAGCCGCTGTGTTTGAGCAATTCCCCGGAGAACGAATCGCGCCGGGCAACGAGGCTCTCTTGGCAGCTATGGCCGACGGGGCAGAGCGGATCTACGGCGGACGGATTGCCGCAGAGCTGTTTTGGCAACCGCAGGAAGATCTCAACTGTACTGCTGAGGCAGAGCTGTTGCAGCTTGCTTCTGAACCTGTCCCTCACTCCTCCTCTCCAAGGGATCCCATCCCTGCCCCAGAAGACTACGAGATGGTGCCCGCTCTTGCGTTGCCGCCTGAAGCTGTTCCAGAGGGACGTTCAGTTTGGGTGAGCAGCTCCCTGGATCTGCTGATTCGGGATCCCACTCTCGTTGGCAGAAGTCGCCACGCCGCCCGATCCTCTTACCTGCCGGTTCATATTCGTATCGGCAAACGCCCCAAACCGGAATACGAATTGTTGCTGGCTTTGCAGGCAGAGTTGCTCGGATCCCTGCAGGGAAACGTTCCCAAGCGGGGCATTTTGATCCTGAAAGATGGGAAGTGGCACCCCGTCCACCTGAGCCGCCGACGAGCACAGGTGCGGCAATTGCTGCAGGAGTACCTGCACTCCCTCAACCAGCCGGAACCACCGCAGGTGTTCATGGCCCGCAGCCGCTGCCATCTTTGCCACTGGCGGGAGCATTGTCGCCAGTTGAACGCCGCCGCTCAACCCCTCAGCCTGCTGCCGGGCGTAACGGGATCCCGCTATCCCCTTTTGCAAGAGGCGGGGATCCACTCGATTGAAGCCCTGGCCAACGCTCAGTTGGATAGGTTGCAAGCCATTCCCAAGTTGGGATCCGGCGTGGCCCTGCAACTGCAGCTGCAAGCCCGCGCCACCCTCAGCCGGCAGCCTCTCTGGATTCAATCCCCCCCGGAAACCCTGCCCACCACACCCGTAGAGCTGTACTTCGATATCGAGGCGGATCCCCGCCACAACGTCGCCTATCTGCTGGGCCTGCTGGTGGTGGAGCAAGCCGAGGGGAAAAAGGTTGCGAGCTATCACAGTTGCCTGGCCGCCGAGCCGCGGGAAGAAAGGCAAGCTTGGGAGCAATTCTTGCAACTGGCACAACGCTATCCCGACGCTCCCATCTATCACTTTCACGGCTTTGAGGTGCAGACCTGCCGACGGCTGGGGGAGCAATACCGCACGGATCCCCGACAGCTGCGGCAGTTGTTGCAGCGCTTTGTGGATTTACAGGCCTGGGTGCAACGCTCGGTGGTGTTACCGATTGAGAGCTATTCCCTGAAAAACATCGCCCGCTGGTTGGGGTTTCAATGGCGTCTGCCGGATGCCAATGGCGCCCAGTCCATTTACTGGTATAGCCAATGGCTGGAAACTCGGGAGCGCAGATATTTGGAGCACTCGCTCATCTACAACGAGGATGATTGTCGAGCTACCCATCGGCTAAAAGACTGGTTGTCCCAAAGTGGAGTTCTCCATCCGAATGAGTTGACGAAGGTGGTCTGTCCCCAGCCATGAATGCCGCAGCTTGCGCTGCCGGTCTTGTGGTCAATGGCTGAGGCTTCGTTTAGAATTAGACAGGCCCATTTAGTTCATTAAGGGGATCCCATGCTGTTGAAATCTCATGAATCTCCTCGCTATCAGGGCAGAAACCGTCGCGGTCGTGGGGGATCGGCACGTAAGCGCCAACTGGACAAACGGAACCGCGCCTTGATGCAACGATTACGACAACGAGAGCAAGCTCTCAACTCTCGATCTTCTCGGCAGGGGCAAGTCAACCCTGCCTTTTTTGTGCTTGCTTCTTTTTTCCCTCAGCCTGGCTACAAGGGATCCCGCTTGGCTGCCTGATCCGCCCATTTCTTTCATGGCATCGAAGAATCGAAGAGTTTGCTTCTTGCGCCTTCAAGACAAAGACTGCACCCCTGCCGATAGATGCGGGTTTTGGCTGCGGGGCTCTGGATAGGTGGGAAACTCTCGGTCAATAGCGTAAACGGCTCAATTCCCGTCGCAGGCAGGATCGGGATGACAGGATTTGAACCTGCGGCCCTCTGCTCCCAAAGCAGATGCGCTACCAAGCTGCGCTACA
>NZ_JANSHQ010000099.1:0-8089 GCF_047461715.1 Synechococcus sp. R8-2
AATCCAGTTTGAAATGACTATATCTCCAGTCTTTCCAGTTGATCCCCATGGGAATCTCTTGGCACCCTGCCCCCTTGGGGATCCGGAAACAGGCCCTACGAGCCCAGTGGAGATGCTAGACTAGTAGGTCAGTGAGATTCCACCAACTTCGGCCTCCTTACGCTTTCGCAGCCAATTTGCGACTGGATTGGAAGGTTTAGTTTTCTTCTGGCTTTTGCCGGATTAGGATAGCCAAGAGCAAGCAGCAACGAGGATCCCATGGCCAAATATGACTCCCATCTAAAGTGCTCCTTCTGCAACAAGTCACAGGATCAGGTGCGTAAGTTGATTGCGGGGCCGGGGGTCTACATCTGTGACGAGTGCGTGGAGCTCTGCAACGAGATTTTGGATGAGGAACTCTACGACGGCAACACTCCTCCTGCTGCCGCCCCTGCCGGCGGCCGGCGTGAAGCTCCTAAAAAATCCTCCCGCAGCCTGCCTTCTTTGGCGCAGTTGCCCAAGCCGCAGGAGATCATGCGCTATCTCGACCAATATGTGATTGGCCAAGAAAAAGCTAAGAAGGTTTTGTCGGTGGCGGTTTACAACCACTACAAGCGTCTGGCTGCCAAGGCCAACCCCGGTAGCGTCGGAGTTTCGGAACTGGATGAGGTGGAGCTACAGAAGTCCAACATTTTGATCATTGGACCCACTGGCTCCGGCAAAACCCTGCTGGCGGAAACCCTGGCTCGCATGTTGGATGTGCCTTTTGCGGTTGCAGATGCTACCACCCTTACGGAAGCTGGCTATGTGGGCGAGGATGTGGAAAACATCCTGTTGCGCCTGCTGCAGGTGGCGGACATGGACGTAGAAGAGGCCCAGCGCGGCATCATCTACATCGACGAAATCGACAAAATTGCCCGCAAAAGCGAGAACCCCTCCATTACCCGCGATGTCTCCGGCGAGGGGGTGCAGCAGGCTTTGTTGAAGATGCTGGAAGGGACAATAGCCAACGTGCCTCCCCAGGGAGGGCGCAAGCACCCCTATCAAGACTGCATTCAAATCGACACTTCCAACATCCTCTTCATTTGCGGGGGGGCTTTTGTTGGCCTGGAAAAAGTAATCGAGCAGCGCATTGGCAAGAAATCGATGGGCTTTATCAAGCCAGGGGAGCAATTGTCGGTTAGCCGCGAGCAACGTATGGCCAATGCCCTCAAGGCTTTGGAGCCTGAAGACTTGATCAAGTACGGCATGATTCCCGAATTCACGGGGCGGCTCCCGGTAGTGGCGACTTTGGATCCGCTGGATGAGAAGGCGCTGGAGGCGATCCTGACGCAGCCCAAAAACGCCATTCTCAAGCAGGCGCAGAAGCTGTTGCGCATGGACGGGGTGGAACTGGAGTTCGAACCTGCCGCCATTGCTGCCATTGCCAAAGAGGCTTATCGCCGCAAGACCGGGGCTCGCGCCCTGCGGGCCATTGTGGAAGAGCTAATGCTGGATGTGATGTACGAGGCACCCTCCCGCCGCGACCTGAAATACATCCGCATCACCGCCGAGATGGTGGAGCGCCGTTCCACCCGCGAGCTGATTCCTCACCCCTCTACGCTGCCCAAGCCTGAGTCGGCCTAGAGTCGCGGCCCTTCCGATCCCTGCTGGATGAACTTATGATCTGTTCTTGAAAGAGGGGGCAGGAGATCCTATGGCAGGGACTGCGTTCCGCTGGCGCGAACGACAGCGGGTGGATCGTGAATATGCGGTAATTGGTCTGGGGCGCTTTGGTTCTAGCTTGGCTCTCACCTTGATGGAGCGAGGGCACAATGTCTTGGGGATCGACCGCAGCCGTGAGATCGTGCAGCGCCTGGCGGATCAGCTGACGCAGGTGGTGGCACTCGATTCCAGCGATGAAGATGCGCTGCGAGCGGTGGATATCCTCTCCTTCGACACGGTGGTGGTGGCCATTGGCAGCGATTTTGAGAGCAATTTGCTGACGACGGTGGCCCTGAAAAGTCTGGGGGTGCGCAATGTGGTCTGTAAGGCGTCGACCGAGCGGCAACGCTCTATTCTCCTGCGAGTGGGGGCAGATCGGGTGGTGTTGCCGGAGCAAGAGGCAGGGCGCCGTTTGGCTCAGGTGTTGACAGCACCGGGGATCCTAGATCAGCTAGAGCTGGAGCCGGGCTACAGCATTACGGAATTACAGGTGCCGGAGGCGTTGGTGGGCCATACGCTGGCGGAGTCGGATCTGCGTCGCCGCTTCGGCATCACGGTGCTGGTGGTGAAGCGAAAGCAATCGCTGGTGGTCTCTCCCCCCGCAGACTACCTGCTGGAAAAGGGGGATTTGCTGGTGGTTCTGGGGGCCAATACCAACATCTCGCGGCTGAATGAAATGTAGGGAGGGATCCGATGAGAGAGGACTCCGCCCCGCTTCCGCGAGAGGAGGGGCCTGAGCGCTTGGTTCCACCGGTGCCATCCCGCGCCCGCTACCTGCCGACACCGGGCTCGGCATTGTCTCAGTCTTCTAGGGCCTTTGGGAATCGTCTGCAGTGGTTTTTGGGGGGGGACAGGCGTCGCCCGCTGCCACCGCCATTGCGCCTGGTTACAGGGTTGGGGCTCTTGGCAGTGGTGGGAACTCTGGTGCTCATGTTGCCGGGGATCGGGCGCGGGGATCCCTTGAGCTGGAATGAGGCGCTGTTTACGGCCATGTCGGCCCTGAGCGTGACGGGGCTCTCGACGATTGTGGCGGCGGAGGATCTCACCCTGTTGGGCCAGATTGTGCTGCTGATCCTGATTCAGATTGGCGGGGTGGGCTTCATGGTGTTGGCGGTGGTGGTGTTTCAATTGATCGGGCGGCGCATTTCCCTGCTCAATCGCTTGGCGCTGTGCAATTCGCTGGGTCTAATCGATCCGGGGGCGATCTTGGAATTGACTCGGCGGGTGCTGCTGGGGGTCACCCTCATTGAGTTGGGGGGGGCTCTGCTGCTCTGGGTGCACTGGCGGGATCTCTATGGGCCGGAGCGGGCGGTTTTTCTGGCTATTTTTCACGCGGTGTCCGCCTTTTGTAATGCGGGATTCGACCTGTTTGGCCGGGAAGGGATCCCTACAGACGGTCTGTCGCTGGCGATTTTGGCCGGTCTGATTTTTATCGGCGGTTTGGGCATCCCGGTTTTGTCGGATTTGTTAACCTGGCCGCGGGGCCACCGCCCCTCTCTGCACACCCGGATTACCCTGGGCGTGGTGGTGGTTTTGCTCTGCACGGGCGGCATTGGCTTGTTTTTGGGAGAGAGCTTGCCCGGCGGATCCCTGCTGGAGGTGAGCTGGCCCCACCGCTTGGGCCTGACGTTTTTTCAGTCGGTTTCTGCCCGAACGGCTGGGTTTGCCGCGATCCCCATTGAGGATTTGACCCCGGCAAGCCAGTTGCTGCTGATGGCTCTCATGTTTATTGGGGCAGCCCCAGCTTCTATGGGGGGCGGCATGACCACCGGCACCTTGGCGGTGTTGGTGTTGGCCCTCTGGGGCTATGCCCGCGGTTTGCCCAGCGCTCAGATTGCCGGGCGCAGCTTGGATCCCTCCATGGTGCGCAAGGCGGCAGCGGTGTTAACGGTTTCTCTGTTTGTGGTATTGTTGGCGGCTTGGTTGATTTTGCTGACCCACAGTAACAGTAGGTTGGATCCGGTGTTGTTTGAGGTGATCTCCGCCTTTGCCACCTGCGGCCTCTCGACGGGCTTTACCGGGGAGCTCAACTGGTTTGGCCAACTGATCATTGTGCTGGTGATGTTCTGGGGCCGGTTGGGGGCATTGACGATTGTCTTGGCCTTGGCTCAACAACAGCCCCGCCCGTTGGTAACCTACCCTGAAGAGTCGATCCTAATCGGTTAGTCCAGAACTGAGGAGAGAGCAGCCTCCGTTAGACTGAGTAAGGGATCCCTTCGTCCCTCTCGTTACCGGGAGCCATCCGTGTCCAAGTTCCTTTTAATTGGTTCTACTGAGCCCTTCAGCGGTAAGTCGGCTGCCATCTTGGGTTTGGCCAAGCATCTGCAGCAGCAAGGGATAAAAGTCACCTATGGGAAGCCCATCGGTTCTTGCGAGCGGGAAGATTGCTCGCTGGAAGGGGGCGATCCGGATATGCGCTTTGTGGCGGAGTCTCTGCGGCTGACGATGGATCAAATGCCGCCGATGCTGCTCCGGCTCAACGAAGAGGCTTTGCTGGCTCAAATGAAGCGAGCTCCCGGGGATCCAGCTCCAGAGTGCCCGGTTGCCCCTCTGTTGGAGTTTGTCCAGCGCTCCCCTGCCGATTTGGTGCTGCTGGAAGGCCCAGCCGATCTTTACGAGGGGGAATTGTTTGGCCTGTCGCTGGCCAAGATGGCCCAAGCCCTGGATGCTCCGGTACTGCTGATCAGTCGCTACCATTCCTCCTTGGCTGTTGATTCTCTTCTCTTTGTCCATCGTCAACTGGGATCCCGCTTGGCAGGCGTGCTGCTGAACGATGTGCCACCTGACCAAATGCAACCGGCAAAAACGATCATTCGGCCTTTTTTGGAGGGACACGGGATCCCGGTGCTGGGGATTTTGCCCTCCCATCGCATTTTGCGCAGCATCAGCGTTGGGGAGTTGGTGCGGCAACTGGATGCCGAGGTGCTCTGCTGTCCGGATCGGATGGACCTGATGGTTGAAGACATTGCGGTAGGGGCGATGAACGTCAACTCGGCCTTGAAGTACTTCCGTAAGCTGGATCACAAGGCGGTGATCACCGGCGGAGACCGCACCGATATTCAACTGGCCGCCCTAGAAACTTCCACCCTCTGCCTGATCTTGACCGGCAAGCTCCCTCTGGATCCCCGCATTCAGTCTCGAGCAGAAGAGCTGGAAGTGCCGATCCTCTCGGTGGATCTGGACACCTTCACCACCATCAACCGCATCGAACGGGTTTTTGGGCAGATTCGCCTGCACGAGGAGGTGAAAGTCCGCTGCATCCAAGAGCTAATGTCAGCGAATTTTGACTTTTCCCGTCTCTATGCCCATTTGGGCTTGACACAACCCCTAGTGTCGGCGGTAGGTGCATAAGAAAAGTTATTACTGGCTTCTCTATATTTGGTGTCTAAATAGATATTTCTTCGAGATTGAGCACTATATCTGATCAAGACGAAATAAGCTCAGTTTTGACGCGCTGGTCTCTAGTGTCTGATGCTTTCCAGTATCTGCAATGATTTCTGCAAAAAAACGCAGGGATCTCTCGCCGGTTTGGCCTACTCACCAAATTCGAGAGATATCATGCGAGTATTCATCACCTCAACACACCACTCCTCCCCCAGATTTTCTGGGGGTTTTTGTTCGCGCCGTTTTGGCAGAATTTCCCTGTCTCTCTAACCTTACGTCACGTGAGCTGGTGTTGACGAGGTTTATACTACTGATAGTGTAAAGTAGAACTTTTCCGGAACTAGATACACTAAATAGTGGTGCTGGCACGCCCTTGTGCGGTAAGATGCAGTGTCTGTTGTCGAGCCGGGATCCCAAATGTTGCCGTTAGCGCCGGATGAGCACCATGGCCAAGGTTTCACGGATGCACAGCCGCAAAGGAGCGGGCCCCAGCCGTCTGGTTGCCTGCCCCCACAGTGGCATCTTCACCGACGGGGGATGTTCTCCCAATCCGGGGCCAGGGGGATGGGCTGTGGTGGTGGTTCAAGATGATCAAATTGTGGAAGAGTTTTGGGGAGGGGATCCCGATAGCACCAGCAACCGCATGGAACTGACCGGCTTAATTCGGGCTTTGCGGTACTGCCGTGACACCCAAGGCAACGGCGTAGATACCATCTACAGCGACTCCCACCTTTGCGTACAGACCTACAACGACTGGATGGATCGCTGGGCAGCGCAGGGGTGGCGGCGGCGCACCGGGCCGGTGGAAAACTTGGATCTGGTTCAGGAACTGTATCAACTAAAGCAGCAGTGCCCTCAGGTGCAGGTGGTTTGGATCCCAGCCCACCAAGGTCTGCGCTGGAACGAGTACGTGGATGGGTTGGTTGCCCAGGCTCGAGCCAGAGTGACCCTTCCTCCAGAAGTTAGGGATTGAGGTTTCACACCGGCAGTGGGGGCACTGTGAAACTGGTTAGCAGCAAGATGCTTGCCAAGACTACAAGGCTGTTAGGCTTGGCTTGACTGCAAGGTGCAGAACTTCCTGGATGGTTTTAGCCATGCGCTCCCAGGTAAAAGACTTAACCCACTCTAAGCCTTTCCTGACTTTCTCAGCGCGCAACTTGGGATCCAGAACCTGAACCAAGGTGTCCGACAAAGAGTCCTCTACATAAAATGCAGCTTCTCCTCCTACTTCCACTAAGGCAGAGTTGGGATAGATAATGACAGGGGTCCCACAGGCCATGGCCTCCAATACGGGTAGCCCGAATCCCTCATATGCACTTGGGTAAACCAGCGCCACGGCATTCTGGTAGGCTTGAACCAACTGCTGCAGATCTAGATAAGCATTCATAACAGGTTGCGGAGCTGCCGCCTGTCGATAAGCCTCTGGAGTCGACCAGGAATGAGTGCAAAGGACAGGGAAAGGCTTATAGGACCACTGCTGATAAGCTTCAAAAAATAACTCCTGTCGTTTGTAAGCGCCTTGGTGGCATCCAATCAGCAGCCAGTGCTTGGGAATAGCTGAGGGATCCGGCTTGAATACACTGGTGTCAACCCCAGGGTAAGCTACTACTGCCTCTTTGCCAGTTAGACGCAGCAAGTCACAGGCCGTGTTTTGGCTAACAGCTACAATGCGAGCGGCTGCTTCAAGGGCTGCGTGCTTTTGGCGCCACATGGGATCTGAGAGATCCCAACCCAGCACTTCTGGGATCATGTCATGGAGCAGGAGCACCTGCGGAATGTCAGAGGGCAGGTATGTATGGTAGGTGCTCATAAAAACATCAGCCCCTGACCAAATAAAAGCTTGTCTCAACTCAGGATCATCCCAGCGGGCGTAGCTAAAGGGGTGACCCTGCATTCTCTCGACACCCTGGGGTAGCTCTCCCATGCCACCCCGATCGTAGAAAGTGATGCGAATCCCCAGCTGAGGCAATTCCCGCAGTAAGTTGCGCCAAACTGTAGCAATACCAGTTTGGAACATCTGGAAGAACACCCCGTCCACAAATAGGTGAAGACGTTGCCGCACCTCTACCACCAAGGGATCCCCGTATGCCCAGGGGAAAAAGGGCTGCAGGGAGCAGGGCTTTTCCGCTTTTTGCAACTCTTCCCAAGCTCTGACAGCTCCTTGGTAGCCGTAGTAGGATTCCTTAAACTCCACCTGCTTTCGCAATGCATAGGCATAGTGGTCAAACACTAAGCCCTCTGCTTCCGTTTGGTCTGCGGTCAGAACCCTCTCGGGAAGTCGTCCCTTTCGGATCAATACAGGTGGCTCGTGAGTTTGCCACTCGCACTCAGAGGGATCCCATCTCCAGACCCGCCACCACTCCATCTGGGGGTTGTTGCCCCACTTACCTTTGTTGTCCAGGACAAGATTGGGGCCCACGAAGTAACGACAGTAGAACTGGGCCGCCTCTAGAGTGGGATCTGCTTCAAAGCGTCGATGAACCCGCCGGATTTGTTCGACTGTCCAAATTTCGTCTGCATCCAACTGCCACAGCAAGCAGGGATAGTCAGGTTGGGCTGCCCTAACCATTTCAATTTTGCCATCCCAAAACTGGCCATCGGGCTTCTGAACAAGCCGAACACGGCTGTCTTTGGCTGCCAAGTCCCTCAAGTATTCGACCGTACCATCCAAGCTGTGCCCCTGGAGGTATTCCTCAGGGATGCGGCCGCCGTTGGCTAAGCTCCACCCTGTGTCATGGCGTAAGGCAGCAACGCCCTCGACCACCACCCACTGCCAGGGGATCCCTAGCTTATCCAACTCGCAGAGGGTGGAGTAGTGGCGCTCAATGTACGGCTCTCCGTCTAAAACAATGGTGAAGAAGTGAATGGGAAGAGTGGCTCTGCTGTCTTTAAAGATGGCAAAGCCTTTGCGGACATTTCCCCAGCAAATGAGTCGGTAGCCATAGCTGGAGAGCTCCGTCAAGCAACGGCTGTTCTTAAAAGCGAAGATGTCATCCAGGGCAATATACTTGGGACGAGCACC
>NZ_JANSHQ010000100.1:0-2335 GCF_047461715.1 Synechococcus sp. R8-2
GAGGGGCTGGGGGTGAGGGCGCCGGAGCCATGCAATCGGGAACTGCCTCAAACTGGCTCTTGGAAATGGCTTTGATCTGTCGAACTTGAGGAAAAGGGGAAGGCGGTGTGGCTCAGTTGATCTGCATTGGCCTGGATCTGGCCTGGTCAACCCGCAACCCTTCCGGTCTGGCCACGCTGCGAGTCCAGCTCGGGGATCCCGGCAGGCAGAACTTGACAGGCCATCTGGTCGATAGCCGCATTCTCCAAACGGATGAGGAGATCCTGGACTATATTCAAGCTCAGGCGGGCGAAGATCCCTGCTTGGTGGCGGTGGATGCCCCCCTGCGCGTCCCCAACCTCAGCGGACAGCGACGGGCCGAGGCCGAACTGAACCGGGTGTTTCGCGCCTATGCAGCCGGGGCCCACCCGGCCAACCGCCGGCTTCTAGAAAAAAACGGCCAGGTGAGAGGGGAAGCCTTGGTGCAAGCCCTAGCCAGTTATGGCTTTCGGGAGCAGGCCAGCATCGAGCGAGGAAAACTTACCCGCCAAGTGACCGAGGTCTTCCCCCACAGCGCCTTGGTCAGCCTCTTTGGCCTCAGCCGCACCCTGAAATACAAGGCCCGCCCTCGACGCACCTGGCCAGAACGGCAACAAGCTTGGCAACTGTACCAGCATCATCTGCGCTCTCTAGCTGCCGCTGACCCGGCTCTCCAGGATCACGAAGAGCTGCTCCAAGTGGAGGTGGGATCCCTCAAGAGCCGTCGGCTCAAAAACTACGAAGATCAGGTGGATGCGTTGATGTGTGCCTACATCGCCCTCTACGGGTTCCGCTGGGGATCCGAGCGCTGCCGCAGTTTCGGCAACCTGCAAGAAGGGCACATTTTCACGCCCTTGCCCCCTCGAACCTCTGAGGCTGATTGAGACCCGCTCCGGGATCGCAGCCAAGAGAACAAGACTCTCGCTGGCCTTGGATCCCTCCTTGGCGGCATGATAAAAACAAGGGATCCGCAGAACAGGGGAAAAATGGACGTGCAACTGGGCCGCAATCGGCAGGCAAGACGCGCTTACGGGCTGGATGAAATCGCGCTGGCCCCAGGCAGACGAACGCTGGATCCCAGCCTGGTGGACACCCACTTCACCCTGGGAGGGATCCAAAGGCCAATCCCCATCATCGCCAGCGCCATGGATGGCGTGGTGGATGTGCGAATGGCCATTTTGCTCTCGGAGCTGGGAGCTTTCGGGGTGTTGAACCTGGATGGCATCCAAACCCGCTACGCCGATCCCGATGAGGTGTTGGATCAGATTGCGTCGGTGGGCAAAGACGAGTTTGTGCCTCTGATGCAGCGCCTCTACAGCGAACCTGTAAAGCCGGATCTGATTCAAGAGCGCATCCGCCAGATCAAAGCCTCCGGCGCCATTGCCGCCGCTAGCTGCGTGCCCGCCCACGCCGCCCAATACGGCCCCCTGGTGGCGGAAGCCGGGGGGGATCTGTTTTTCGTCCAGGCCACGGTGGTTTCCGTTCACCACAAGGTTCCCGAAGGCATGGAACTGCTGGATCTGGCCCAATTTTGCCGGTCGATGCCCATTCCTGTTGTGGTGGGCAACTGCGTTACCTACGATGTCGCTCTGGAGCTGATGCAGGCCGGAGCTGCCGGTGTCTTGGTGGGGATCGGCCCTGGCGCTGCCTGTACTTCCCGAGGCGTGTTGGGGGTGGGAGTGCCGCAGGCTACGGCCATCGCCGACTGTGCCGCTGCACGGGAGCAGTTTTTGGCGGAAACCGGCACCTATGTCCCTGTGATTGCCGATGGGGGATTGGTGACCGGCGGCGATATTTGCAAGGCCATCGCCTGTGGAGCGGACGCAGTGATGATCGGATCCCCCTTGGCCCGCGCCCATGAAGCCCCCGGTCGCGGCTTTCATTGGGGCATGGCCACCCCCAGCCCCATCTTGCCCCGCGGCACCCGCATCCGCGTGGGATCCACCGGCACCTTGGAAGAAATCTTGCGCGGCCCCGCTCGCCTGGACGACGGCACCCACAACCTCTGGGGTGCTCTGCGCACTAGCATGGCCACCCTGGGGGCTGCCAATCTTCGAGAAATGCAGCAGGTGGAGATCTGCATTGCCCCTTCCCTGCTCACAGAGGGGAAGGTGTACCAGAAGGCGCAGAGCTTGGGTATGGGGAAATAGTCCTTTGGGAATGCTAAACTCGGTGGGCTGGGATCCCTCGGGGGCGGTTAGCTCAGCGGTAGAGCGCCTGCCTTACAAGCAGGATGTCACTGGTTCGAGTCCGGTACCGCCCATCCCCACCGGAGCTTGCAGCTTGAGAGCTCTGTCTCAGCTAGAAATCGCAGGAG
>NZ_JANSHQ010000101.1:0-1055 GCF_047461715.1 Synechococcus sp. R8-2
CTCCTGCGATTTCTAGCTGAGGTGTGGCTCTTTGTGATGTGGTGAGGTGAAGCCAAGATGGACGTGATCCCAGATGAACCGATTGTAATTGCCAGCCTGCTGAGCCTGGCTTTGCTGGGGATCTTGATTCTGAACTTGGCAGGGCGTGGGTCTGGGGATGCAGATTAAAAGGTTGACAAGCTTACTTATCCTTCTTTAGGATTAGGATCGCCTTGTCGGAGAGCGCCCCCATCGTCTAGAGGCCTAGGACACATCCCTTTCACGGATGCGACAGGGGTTCGAATCCCCTTGGGGGTATTGGGTCAGAGTTATAAGATGAAGCCGTCAACAGGGGATCCCTGGCAGCGGTGACACCTTACTCAGACTTTACTCAGAGAGGCTTTGCTGCCACAAACCACTCCAGATACAAGCTGGGAGAGCGGGTCATCTGGGATCCAGACACAAGTGGTATTGGCAGTTAGCCAACTGCAACTCCATCGGGGAGGATTCCTATCCAGCCCTCGCCCCCCCCCAAGATTGGGAAAGCCTCTAGAAGGTCGGGCCCAGTTGCCCAATCGGCTACGGCTTGGGTTTGAGCAGACCTAGGGCCTGCCAGGATCAGGTGCTGGCCACCAGAGCTTCAGCCGGCGTGGCGGCGACCAACAGCTCATCTTTGATAAGCTCTGCCAGCTCCTGCAGTTGGCGAATCGCCTCTGCCCCTTCCAATTTCATAAGCTCCCGGTCATCCCGCATTTCTGTCCAGCTAATGGAGCATTCGGAAACCAAAAAGCGGATTAGGTGCCCCTCTCGTAAACTGACCATAAACGAGGCACTCTCGAAAGACGTACCACAGGTGTAGCAAGAGGCTGGGTAGCCCCGCTTCTCCAAAACGATGGCCAGAGCCTGCAAACTCATCACCAGATCTTGAACATAGCTGCGGTATTGTTCCGCCAACCGTGTGAACATCACACTCCTCCCTAACGGATTGGCACTTTTGGGGCTTAGCCTAGCTGCAAATGACCTAACTAGTAATTTATGCTTAGGGCTAGGTTTACATCTATCATAACAATCGACAA
>NZ_JANSHQ010000102.1:0-4780 GCF_047461715.1 Synechococcus sp. R8-2
GGGGCCTGGATTGTGCATTTGACCGGCGGCAGCGAAGCTCAAGATCCGGAAGCCAGGATCCCCAGCCATCCCCGCTACCGGCCCTTTCCTTTCCGTCGAGATGTAGCTGCCTTGTTGCAGCGGGCCAACTTTGCCATTAGCCGCGCCGGAGCCATGAGCCTGGCGGAGTTGCTGACCACCGCCACCCCGGCCATTTTGATCCCCTATCCCTTTGCCGCTGAGGATCATCAGTATCAGAATGCTCTGGCCTTTGTGGGGCGCGGTGGGGGGGTGGTCATGCGAGAATCCGAAGAGAATCTGGACTTGCTGCGGCAAACGGTGTTGACCTGGTTGGCCCAGCCGCAGGTGGTTGCCCAAATGGCCGCTCGCTTGCAGGCCGCAGCTCCTCCCAATGCCAGCAAGGTTCTTGCCCGCCTGTTGCAGGAGATCCGCCAGAGTTCTGCCCGTTAAGCCGTGGTACAGCCAAGATTGGACAGCCTTTCCCAACGCCTGCCTGTGCCCGCCAAAGCGGCGGAGTCCCCAACCCTGCTGGCAGAACTCCTGCCCGCCGACAGGATGGAATCGCTGTTGATGCGGCTAGAGCAGTGCTTCGGGATCCCCCAGCGGGCTCCCGATGGGCTTTCCCCCCGCCCGGATCTCCTGGACGAGTTGGTGGGCACGATCCTTTCCCAGAACACCACCGATGCCAACAGCAGCCGTGCCTTCCGCGCCCTCAAAGCCGCCTTTCCCTCTTGGGAAGCGGTCTTGGCTGCCGATCCGGCAGATCTGGTTCAGGTGATTCGCCCCGGCGGCTTGGCCCACCTTAAAGCAGCCCGCATTCAGGAGATCTTGGCCGCCATTCAAGAACGACAGGGATCCCTGAGTCTGGACTTTCTGCGCGACCTGGACGACGCCGGCGCCCTCGACTTTCTGCTCTCGTTAAAAGGGGTGGGGCTGAAGACCGCCACCTGTGTGTTGTTGTTCGGGCTGGGTCGGGATCTCTGCCCGGTGGATACCCATGTGCATCGAGTGGCCAACCGTCTGGGCTTGGTGCGGGCCAAACATCCCGACGACACTTTTGCTCAGCTTTCCCCTCAGATCCCCAGAGGCAAAGCCTATTCCCTGCACGTCAACTTTGTCCGGCTGGGCAAGCGCATTTGCAAGGCCCGTATGCCCGAATGTGGCCGCTGCCCGCTGCGTCCCACCTGCCCCTCTGGGCGGCAGCGTTGATCCCGACAGCAGGGCTCTATTCTGCGGGCGCAGTAGAAGCATCTGGGATCCCCTCTTGTCCGTTCCTGCCGGCGTCTCTCTCTGCTGGGGGAACTTCCAACTCCAGGGCTTGCCGCACCGATTGAATCTCTTGGGAGAGCAGCACCCGCTCTCGATCCAACAGGCCGACGATCTGCTCCGGGTCTTCCCGCGAGACCACCGGCAATTGGCGCAAATCGTATTCGTACATCGGCTCGGCTGCCACCGCTACCGCCTCATCGGGGAAGGTGGTGAGAACCGGAGATTGGCTGACCTCCTGCACGGTCAGCTCCGCCAACTCCGCCGCCTCCTTATGGGCCAAGGCCCGCTCCAGATCTTCCAGGGTGAGAATGCCCCGCAGCCGCTCCTGTCCGTCCACCACCAACGCGCTATGGCACTTTTGCTGCAGCAAACTCTCCAGAGCTTCTCGCAGCGGTGTGTCTTGCCGAAGCAAAAGAGATGGGGGCACCATCACCTCTTGCACCGTCAGCTCTCTAGGCTCCTGCCCAAGGACTCCGTCAAGCGTTGCGTGGCGATAGCGACGGGCGGAAGGGTAGATGGCCGGCGAATGCAACTGCTCCGTCAGCCAGATGCTCAAACCCACTGCCGCCATCACCGGCAGCGCGATGTGATAGTCCCGCGTCATCTCAAACAGCAGCAAGATGGCCGTTAGCGGAGCCCGCACGCTGGCCGCCAACACCGCCGCCATGCCCACCATGGCGTAGGCAGCAGGGGGAGACAAGGCAATCAAGGGCAAAGCTTGAGATAGCACCTGACCGTAGCCTGCCCCCAGCACTGCCCCCATGAACAAAGCCGGGGCAAAGGTTCCCCCCACAAAGCCGCTGCCCAGGCTCAAAGCGCTCAGCAACAGCTTGCCCAATAGGAGCAGGCCCAGATGGCCAAGAGAAAAGGGAACGGCCTGCAGAATCGACTCAATGGTTTCATAGCCCACCCCCAACGCCAACGGGATCCCCAAACCTGCGCAGCCCAGGATCCCGCCCCCCAAAATGGGCTTGCTCCAAGCCGGCCAGGCCGCCAGGGGGCCACTGTTGAACAGGTGCTTGCCCCACTCCAGGGTGTAGCTGAAGGCCATAGAAACCAGGCTGGCCAAAAAGCCCAAGCCGAGATACAGAGGTACCTCCAGCAAGCTGTGGATCTCGTAGTCCGGCAAGACAAAAGCCGGCTGGGTGATGGTGGGCAAAAGAAAAGCGGGTTGTGCCCCCAACCCCACCTGGGCGATCAAGGCGGAGACCACCGCCGCCAACACCACCACACTGACAGCAGAAGTGGTGAAGGTGCGGGCCAAAGCCAGCTCCAGCGCCAAAAACACCCCGGCAATGGGCGCGTTAAACCCTGCCGCCAGGCCAGCCGCTGCTCCGGCAGCCATCAACAGTTGCACCCGCTCCCGCGAGAGGCGTAGGTTTTGCCCCAGCAGGGATCCCAGCAAAGCGCCACTTTCCACACTGGGGGCCTCAGGGCCAAGGGAAGCTCCCGCACCCAACGAGATGGCAGCCGCCAGGAGCTTGAGCGGGATCCACCAGGGCTGAAGTGCCAAAGGACGAGCAGGACTCACCAAGCCGGAGAGGCTCAAGTTGGGAAAGGGCACAACTGCCCCCAAAGCGCCGATCAGCAGGCCCCCCAACACCGGCGCCAAAGCCAGCGGCCAGGATCCCAGCAGCCACAGGCCATAGTGTTCTGCGGCCTTACCGATGCCATCCACGAGGGTGTCCTGCAGCAGATAGCGCCACCAGCCAATCAAGTAGCGAAATCCAACCACCAACAGCCCCGTGCCCAACCCCACTGCCGCCGCCAGCAGCAGCAGCAGGTTCTCGGAGGAGAGGCGCAGGCGGAGAGCGGGGGCGCTGTTCATGATCGGCTCAGGGGCTTTGGGAAGGCAGGGTCAAGATCTCTACACCGGTTTCGGTAACGGCGACCGTATGTTCAAATTGGGCCGAGAGCTTGCCATCCAAAGTGACCGCCGTCCACCCGTCGGAGAGCACCTTCACCTCCCAGGTGCCCTCGTTGATCATCGGCTCGATGGTGAACACCATGCCGGGGCGGAGTTTCTCCCCTTTTCCCCGTTCGCCGTAGTGGGGGATCTGGGGAGCAGTGTGGAATTGCCGTCCCACCCCATGCCCGACAAAATCCCGCACCACGCTGTAGCCCTGGGCCTCGGCATATTCTTGGATGGCAGCGCCAATGTCGCCGACTCTCCCCCCCGGCTTGACGGCAGCAATGCCCCGCCGCAGACATTCTTCGGTCACCTCCACCAAGCGCCGCGCCCGCTCAGAAGGCTGTCCGACAAAGAAGGTTTTGGACGTATCGCCGTGGTAGCCATCCAAAACCGGGGTGACATCGATGTTGATGATGTCGCCTTCTCGCAGGATCTGCTTGGGGCTGGGAATGCCGTGGCAAACCACGTGGTTGACGCTGGTGCAGATGGATTTGGGAAAGCCATGGTAGCCCAAAGGGGCACTTTTGGCCCCATGCGCCCGCGTCCATCGCTCGGCCTCGTCGTTGAGCTCTTGGGTGGTGACCCCTGGCCGCACCATCGGCTCCAAGTGCTTGAGCAGATCTGCCGCCAGGCGACAAGCCCGCCGCATTTTCTCCAGTTCCCGCGAAGAGAGCAACACAATGGGCTGAGGGGCTTGCGTGAGCTGGTTCATACCCGTCTGCAAAGCGGATCCCAACTGCTCCCCCCATCGCTGAGAGCGACGGCTGAGGTCTGTCAACAACGCTCGCATGTCTTCCATCATGAGACCTTATCTGTGAAAAGCTCTGTGAAAACGGATGGATCTCTGCACCTGCAGACTGTCCAGGATTGGGTTCTCAGTTGGGATTCTGAATCGCCTTGCGCCCATTCACAGACCCCTGCCGGCCATTTTCTGCCGCCGACGAATCCGCTGCACCAACCACAGCCCCAGAAAATAGCTGACGAGGGATCCCCAAAAACCGACAAACGCACAGCCGACAAACAGCGTGCCCGACATCTCCAAGCCCCACTGCATCCAGTTTTGCCAGGTGGCCGCCACCAGCTCTGTGGTGGGAAGGACAGTTCGGGATCCCAGTAGCCATTCTCCCACCTGGTAGTTGAATGCATAGATGGGCACATAGGTGAAGGGGTTACTCACCCAGGTCCCTGCCGCCGCCGCCAGCTTGTTGCCCCGAAACGGAACAGCCAACACCAGAGCGGCCAACGTTTGAAAGCCGAAGATGGGGAAACAGCCGGCAAAAACCCCTACCGCCAAGCCACGGGCAATTTCTTTTGGCGACGATTGCAGCCGCAACAGGCGCAGATAAAGATAGCGCAGCCAACGCTTCCAGGAAGGATCCCGGCGGGCTAGGGTCGGCCCTGGTTGAGATCCAGAGTAGGATCTGGAATAAAGCTTAAGGGATCCCGGCGAAGGCCAGGAGAAAGAGGGCAGCCTCAACCAAAAGAGGGGGCTCATGGTGGCAAGGGGGCAACTGAGAGAAGGTGTTAGGTCCTGTAAATCCAGTGTATCTTTCCTGCCCTTGGCGACAAAGGGCTATCGGCAAATCTGGGCCGGCAGCA
>NZ_JANSHQ010000103.1:0-14529 GCF_047461715.1 Synechococcus sp. R8-2
GTCAGGGTCGGGTAGTTTACTGCCCTTGGCCCAGCATTGAGGGGATCCCTGCATTCCTTGAAGTTTTGAGAGGGAGGGCTACAAAACCCCTCCTGAAAATGAATTAGAGTGAGATCACACCGGAAGGACGAGTCCATTATGCACCTGAGTGACATCACTCATCCCAACCAGCTCCGAAACCTGAACCTGAGCCAGTTGCGCAGCCTAGCCCGCCAGATTCGCGACAAACATCTGCAGACGGCTGCCAATTCCCCGGTCGGCTGTCATCTGGGGCCAGGGCTGGGGGTGGTGGAGCTGACCTTGGCCCTCTACAAGACCCTCGATCTGGATCGAGACAAGGTGATCTGGGATGTGGGGCACCAGGCTTATGCCCACAAAATGCTCACCGGCAGGTACCACAATTTCCACACATTGCGCCAGAAGGGGGGGATTTCCGGCTACCTGAAGCGCAGCGAGAGCCGCTTCGATCACTTTGGGGCGGGGCACGCTTCCACCAGCATCTCGGCAGCTTTGGGCATGGCCATCGCTCGGGATCGGCGGGGAGACAACTTCAAGGTGGTGGCCATCATTGGGGATGGTGCCCTGACCGGAGGCATGGCCTATGAAGCCATCAACCACGCCGGGCACCTGCCCAAGACCAACCTAATGGTGGTGCTCAACGACAACGGCATGTCTATTTCCCCCAATGTGGGGGCGATCCCTCGCTATTTAAACCGCCTGCGCCTCAGCCCGCCGGTGCAGTTTTTGGCCGACAGCCTAGAAGAGCAACTGAAGAACCTGCCCCTACTGGGATCCAGCCTCAGCCCGGAAATTGACCGCCTCAAGGAAACGGTGAAGCTGGTTACCGCCGTGCAAAACAACAAGGCAGGCATCATCTTTGAGGAGCTGGGCTTTACCTACGTGGGTCCGGTGGACGGGCATAACCTGGCGGAATTGTTGGATGCCTTTGAGTTGGCCCACGGCATCTCCGGGCCGGTGCTGGTGCATGTGGCCACCGTCAAAGGCAAGGGCTACCCGCCTGCCGAAGCGGAACAGGTGGGGTATCATGCCCAATCCCGCTTCGACCTGGCCACCGGCAAGCCCTACCCGCCCACCAAGCCTAAGCCCCCCAGCTACAGCAAGGTCTTTGGCCATGCCCTCTGCAAGCTGGCCGAGCGGGATCCTCGCATCATCGGCATCACCGCCGCTATGGATACGGGCACTGGCCTGGATAAGCTCAAGGAAAAGCTGCCGGATCAGTTTGTGGATGTGGGGATCGCCGAGCAGCACGCTGTAACGTTGGCGGCTGGCATGGCCTGTGAGGGGATGCGCCCGGTGGTGGCCATTTATTCCACCTTCTTGCAGCGGGCCTACGACCAGATCATCCACGATGTCTGTATCCAAAAGTTGCCGGTCTTCTTTTGCTTGGATCGGGCGGGAGTTGTAGGAGCCGATGGCCCCACCCACCAAGGCATGTACGACATCGCCTATCTGCGCTGCATTCCGGAAATGGTGCTAATGGCTCCCAAAGATGAAGCGGAGCTACAGCGCATGGTGGTGACCGGGATCCAGTACACCCAGGGCCCCATCGCCATGCGTTACCCGCGCGGATCGGGTGTAGGGGTGCCTCTGGCAGAAGAGGGATGGGAACCCCTGCCCATCGGCAAAGCCGAGGTGTTGCGCAGCGGCGGCGAGGTGCTGATCCTGGCCTATGGGTCGATGGTGCATCCCAGCCTGCAGGCGGCGGAGATCTTGAAAGAACACGGCATCTCAGCCACGGTGGTCAATGCCCGCTTCGCCAAGCCTCTGGATACTGAGCTGATCCTGCCTTTGGCCGAACAGAGCCGCTTGGTGGTGACGGTGGAAGAAGGTTGCCTCATGGGTGGGTTTGGCTCGGCAGTGGCCGAAGCCCTGCTCGACGCCGACCTGGCAGTGCCCTTGTTGCGCCTGGGGGTGCCGGATGTGTGGGTGGAGCACGCCACCCCCGAGGAATCCTTGGCAGAACTGGGCTTGAACAGTGCCGGGATTGCCGAGCGGATTCGGGCCAAGTTTCAGGCACGAGTTCTCAAGGGATCCCCTGCAGAACTTCCCACTGTCAATTCCTAAATCTATCCTGAATCTATTCTGAGAGGCCCATCCGCCGGTTGAACTGCTCGATAGCGGCTTGCTGCAGAGCTTCTGCAACAGGGCGGGTGCGCAGGAGGATCTGCACATCTCGCAGCAGGTTTTCTCGCCACAGGTTCTCCCGCAACACCTGCAGGCGGGCGTAGTTGGGATCCAAGCGCATGGCCTTTGCCCCCAGTTCCTCAGCTCGTTCGGTTTCTCCCCGAATGTAGAGGGCAGTCGCCAGGGCCAAATAGGGCTCTGCCACAGAGTCGTTCATCTCTATCGTGCGTTCCCAGCGATCGATGGCGGCGTCGAGATCCCCCTGCTCATAGTCCACCAAGCCCATGTTGTTCATGGCCGGCCAATAGGCGGGATCCAACTCCAAGGTCTTCTCATATTCCTGCCGGGCCGCATCCCACCGATCCAGCATGAGGTAGGCATTGCCCAGTTGGAAGCGAGCGTTGGGGTTATCCGGTTGCAGGGCCACAGCTCGTTCCAGGGTTTCAGCAGCGGCAAAGTAGCTGCCCTGCCGCAAATAAGCCGATCCCAGCGAGTAGAGAACAGCCCCATCTTGAGGAGACAGGGCGCGGGCCTTCTGCAACGAGGCAATCGCCTGCTCCAAGTCCCCCAGTTCTAGGTGGACGTTGCCCAAAACATAGAGCAGCTCTGAGGAGTTGGGCACCATGGCCACGGCCAGTTGCAGGCGGCGCAGCGCTTCTTCCGTTTGACCAAACTGGGCCAGCCGCAGCGAGTCGGTGGCCAGTTGTAGCGCTTGGGCCTGCATCAAGCCCCCATTGGGCAGAGGGACGTGCAGCAACACCTGGGCCTGGGCAGAGCTCCACCCTCCCATCCCCAACACAACTGCCAGGCCCACCGACAAGGCTCGCCAGGGCCGGACGGATAACCGAAACAACAGTGGCGGCATGATACCCACGCAATAAACAGGCCATGCCCATGTTAGCTGCAACAGCCGGGGATCCCTACGTCTTGGTGTTCTCTTCTGCAGCGGCCATTTGAAAGGGCTCTTGAGCTGCTCATGCTCTTCTGCCTGTTGCTGAGGGTGCCCCGGCTTACACAGAGGTGGATAGGCCATGGTTTACCAGCCGAGAGCAGCCAAATCAGAGGCGCCGCCACCGCCGCCCCGATTGGGTGAGCAGATCTTCGGCAGCCTTTGGCCCCCAAGTGCCGGCCTCATAGGTGAACAGAGGCGGTGCAGCACCGCCGCCATTGCCGCTGCCGGGCTCAGACTCCCAGGCCGATAACACCGGCGTCACCACCCGCCAGGCCGCTTCAACCTCATCGGCACGGGTAAACAGCGTTGGATCCCCCAACAGACAATCCAGGAGCAGGCGATCATAAGCATCCGGTGTACTCGCTCCAAAGGCAGTCCCATAGCGGAAATCCATATCCACCGAGCGGGTGCGGATCTCTGGCCCCGGCATCTTGGCCTCAAAGCGCAACGAGATGCCCTCATTGGGTTGGATGCGCAGTACCAGGATGTTGGGACTCACCTCCCGAGCTGCCGATTGGAACAGGGAAAGGGGCACCTGCTTAAAGTGAATGGCCACCTCCGAAACCTTCTTGGGCAGGCGTTTCCCAGTGCGCAAGTAGAAGGGCACCCCCTTCCACCGCCAAGTATCACACTCCAGTTTCAGAGCGACGTAGGTGGGGGTTTTGGACTGGGGATTGACATTGGGCTCCTGCCGATAGCCCAGCACCGGCTTGCCGGCAATCCAGCCAGGGCCGTACTGCGCCCGCACCGCTGCGGCTGCCACATTGCGGGGATCCGCTAGGCGGGTGGCCTGCAGCACCTTGGTCTTTTCGTTGCGCACCCCATCGCTGCGCAGTGAGACAGGTGGCTCCATGGCCGTCAGGCAATAGATCTGCATTAGGTGGTTTTGCACCATGTCTCGCAGGGCGCCGGCAGTGTCGTAGTAGCCGGCCCGATCCTCCACCCCCACCGTCTCCGCCACGGTGATCTGCACATGGTCGATGTAGTTGCGGTTCCAGAGGGGCTCGAAAATGGCGTTGGCAAAGCGGAAGACCAGCAGGTTTTGCACCGTCTCTTTGCCCAAGTAGTGATCAATGCGGTAGATCTGCTCTTCCTGGCAAATTCGCTGCACAAGGCGGTTGAGTTCCTGGGCCGAGGTGAGGTCGTGGCCAAAGGGCTTTTCGATCACCACCCGCGTTTTGGTCGGATCGGCCACCATGCCAGCTGCCCCCAGCTGTTGGATGGCCTGGGCATAGAAGTCCGGCGCCACCGCCAGATAGAACACTCGGTTGCCGCGGGTGCCCCGCTCTTCGTCCAGCTGGCTGAGCAGCTGCTTTAGGCGCAGATAGCTCTCAGCATCTCCGATATCGAGGCGGCAATAGAACAGGCGGCTGGCGAAGTCCTGCCAGAGGGCCTCCGGCCCCAAGTCCTGGGGGGCAAACTCCTGCACGGCAGCCCGCATCTTTTCCCGATAAACCTCGTGAGTCCAATCGCGGCGGGCCACCCCCACCAAAGTAAACTCCGGCGGCAGCCGCCGCTGCCCAAACAGCCGGTAGTAGGCCGGGAGCAGCTTGCGGGCGGCCAGATCCCCAGAAGCGCCAAACTGCACCACAATGCAGGGATCCGGGGTGCGTTCTTGGTTGAGACCAACGCGAAGGGGGTTTTCTGCCAGGGTTACCATAGGCCAGCTTGGCTCAAAGAGAAGGATTGGGAAGAACCTAGGGCACCAGAGAACCCTCTAGGCAGCGCAGCACTTCTTCCACGTTCTCGCGGCTGCCGATGATAAGGGGCACCCGTTGGTGGAGAGATTGGGGGACGATGTCTAGGATGGCCTCGGTGCCAGTGGTGGCCGCCCCGCCCGCCTGCTCGGCCAGAAAAGCCAGGGGGTTGGCCTCGTACATCAGGCGCAGCTTGCCCTCCGGTTTTTTCTGGGTGCCGGGATAGAGGTAAACTCCGCCCTGCAGGAGAATGCGGTGAAAATCCGCCACCAGAGCGCCGCTGTAACGGGAGATATAGCCATCGCGGCGGTGAACATACCGGACATAGTTCTGGATCCCTTCGCTCCAGTGGCAGAAATAGCCCTCGTTGAGGCTGTAGACGGAGCCGCGTTCAGGAATGCGGATGTCGCTGCGGGAGAGGATAAATTCCCCCAAGCTGGGATCCAACGTAAAACCGTGTACCCCCTTGCCGACGGAATAGACCAATTGGGTGCTGGGGCCGTAGAGAATATATCCCGCAGCCAGTTGGCGACGGCCCGGTTGCAGCAGGTCTTGGTTGTCCGCTTCCGGGCGATCCTCAAGAGGGTGAAGGACGGAGAAGATAGAGCCGACGCTGAGGTTGGCGTCAATGTTGGAGGATCCATCCAGGGGATCGATCATCAGGGCCAAGCGGCTGAGGGAGCAGTTTTCCGGCAGGCGAGCCGGGGTTTTCATCTCTTCCGAGACCAGCCGACACACCAGGCCCGTTTGCTCCAAAGCGCGAATGAAGGCCCGGTTGGCATAGTCATCCATCTGTTGCTGTTCTTCCCCTTGGACATTGAGGCTGCCGGTAACCCCCAGCGCCCCTTCGATCAGTCCTGCCTGACTCAGCCGCCGGGCGATCATCTTGCCGGCCAGGGCAATGCGGTTCATCAGGGCGCTGAAGTCTTGGGCCTCTGCCGTAAAACTGCCAAACTGCTGTAAAACATGACGGGAGAGGGTGAGCACATCCCGCGACATCTCCCGTGAGGACTCTGTCCCGCCAACGCGGTCGGCGCTGCTGGGCACTGCAGGCGAGGGGAGAGGAGAGCTGAGAACCATACGAGGCTTCGCCAACACGAAGGGGAAACACCAACACCCAGGATCCCTGGCCCCCATGTCTTGACTCGGTCTCGCTAACGCGATTGGAACCTGGGATCCCTTCTATTAGGTAGGCTGGCCGATCCTCGGCGCAGGTGCAGACAACTTACAGAGTTGCTTCAGATTTGGTTTGGATCCCTCTTTCCGGGAAAGCTCATGTTCCCCCGAAGAAACGCGGTAGGATGAGTTCTACCCCTTTTCTCCTCTCCCTACTTCGTCCCGGTTTCCTCTTGCAATGATGGCCAATTCCCCTTTCCCGCTGCGCAGCCAAGTGGTTACCCAGGGAGTACAGCGCTCCCCCAACCGCGCCATGCTCAGGGCCGTAGGCTTTCGCGACGAAGACTTCGGCAAGCCCATTGTCGGCATTGCCAACGCCCACAGCACCATCACCCCCTGCAACATCGGGATCCAAACTCTGGCGGAGCGGGCGGAGGCGGCTCTGAAGGCAGCGGGCTGTATGCCCCAGGTGTTCGGCACCATCACCATCAGCGATGGCATTTCCATGGGCACGGAGGGGATGAAATACTCGCTGGTGTCGCGGGAAGTGATTGCCGATTCCATCGAGACGGTGGTCAACGGCCAGAGCATGGATGGCCTCTTGGCCATTGGCGGCTGCGACAAGAATATGCCGGGGGCGATGATCGCCATGGCCCGCCTCAATGTACCCTCGATCTTCGTCTACGGCGGCACCATCAAGCCGGGTCACTACAATGGCCGCGACCTCACCATCGTCAGCGCCTTTGAAGCGGTGGGGGAGTTCAGTGCCGGGCGCATCTCCGAGGAAGAGCTGCTGGCGGTGGAGCGCCATGCCTGTCCCGGTGCCGGATCCTGCGGCGGCATGTACACGGCCAACACCATGTCCAGCGCGTTTGAGGCCATGGGCATGAGCCTGCCCTACTCTTCCACGATGGCGGCAGAGGACGAAGAGAAAGCCGAAAGCGCTGCCCAATCGGCCAAGGTCTTGGCTGAGGCCATCCAAGCCAATATCCGACCCCGGGACATCATCACCCGCCAGAGCATTGAGAACGCCATCTCGGTCATCATGGCGGTAGGGGGATCCACCAACGCCGTGCTCCACTTTTTGGCCATTGCCCACGCAGCAGAAGTGCCCCTGACGCTGGATGACTTCGAGACCATCCGCGCCCGCGTGCCCGTCCTCTGCGACCTCAAGCCTTCAGGCCGGTTTGTTGCCACCGATCTGCACCGGGCCGGCGGGATCCCCCAAGTAATGAAGATCTTGCTCAACCACGGCCTGCTGCACGGCGACTGCCTCACCATCTCCGGCCAGACGATTGCCGAGGTTTTGCGGGACGTGCCCGACGAGCCCAGCCCCGACCAAGAGGTCATCCGCCCCTGGCACAGCCCCCTTTACCCCCAAGGGCATCTGGCCATCCTCAAGGGGAATCTGGCTCCCGAAGGAGCAGTAGCCAAGATTACCGGCGTCAAGAACCCGAAAATTACCGGGCCGGCGCGGGTCTTCGATTCAGAGGAGTCCTGCCTGCAGGCCATCCTCTCCGGCCAGATCCGAGCAGGGGATGTGGTGGTCATCCGCTACGAAGGCCCCAAAGGTGGCCCCGGCATGCGGGAGATGCTCTCGCCCACTTCGGCCATCATCGGCGCCGGCTTGGGGGATAGCGTTGGCCTGATCACCGATGGCCGCTTCTCCGGCGGCACCTACGGCATGGTAGTGGGCCATGTGGCTCCCGAAGCCTATGTGGGGGGCACGATTGCCCTGGTGGAGGAAGGGGATCTCATCACCATTGATGCCCCGGCTCGCCAGTTGCACTTGCATGTGAGCGAAGAAGAGCTGGCCCGCCGCCGCGCCCGCTGGTCTCCTCCTGAGCCTCGCTACAAACGGGGCACCCTAGCCAAGTACGCCAAGCTGGTCTCCAGCAGCAGCCTGGGGGCAGTGACGGATTTAAACCTGTGGGATTAATTCCTCGTAGCCCTGGCGTCTCAACCTAACCTGAAGCGACTATGAGTGCGAGAAAGCGGCAGAGAGAAGGGATCCCTGCCGCTGGGTTTTATGGGCTGACGGCCTCAGAGACAACTAGGTACCGATGATCCCGCCGTCATTTTTGGTGATCACCACCACCGCCGAGCGGGGGTAGAGATTGGGGTCGTAGTCTGGCCAGCGGGAATTGACCTTGCCGGCAGCAAAGTCGTCCTCGCTGGTGCTGGCGCCTGGGTGCTGCACGTTGATGAACATGGTGCGCTGATCGGGAGTGGTGACCACACCGGTGATCTCCTGCCCAATCGGCCCGGTCAAGAAGCGGCGAATTTCCCCTGTATCCGGATCGGCAGCCAACATTTGGTTATTGCCAAAAGGAGCAAAATCCCCTTGGTTGAGATTGCTTTCGCTGGTGTCGGTCTGGATCCAGAGGCGACGGCTGGCATCGAACCACAGACCATCGGGAGAGTTGAAGATGTTATCTGCATTGAGGGGTTGACCTGATAGGGTGCGGCTATCTTCAGGCGGCCCGGCCAAGACAAAGAGATCCCACTCGAAACGGGTGGCTTGAGGCCGGTCGTTGGCTTCCTTCCAACGGATGATGTGACCCCACTTGTTTTTGGGACGGGGGTTGGCAGCGTTCACCTGGTCTTGTTCCCGACGGCTGTTGTTGGTCAGGGTGAAGTAGACCATGCGGGTTTGCGGATCCACCGCTCCCCACTCAGGCCGGTCCATTTTAGTAGCACCGACAAAATCCGCCGCCGTGCGGGTATTCACCAACACATCTGCTTGGCTGGTGAAGCCGTTTTCCGGGGTTAGACCGTTTTTCCCAAACACCAGCGGCAGCCACTCCCCTGTGCCATCTTCGTTGAACTTGGCCACATACAGGGTGCCATTGTCCAACAGATGTCCACCCGCCGTTTCCTTGCGGTAGGGCTCGGCAGAGACGTACTTGTAGATGTACTCAAAGCGGGCATCATCCCCCATATAGGCCACAATCGGCTGGCCTTCCACCGGCGGCTGAAACACCACGCCTTCGTGGGCGAAGCGGCCCAGAGCGGTGCGCTTCTTAGGAGTGCTGCTGGGATCAAAGGGATCGATCTCCACCACCCAGCCAAAGGTGTTGGGCTCATTGCGGTAGTCTTGAGTGGCATCCGCAGCGGTGGGGGTGGCATTGAAGCGGATGAACTCGTCCGCCTTGTTGCTGGCCAGCTCCCAGCCGTAGCGGGAAGTCTCGGTGCTCACGCCGTAGCGCTTGTGCTCCCGGGGCAGGTTGGGCTTTTGGTCGGGGCCTTTGCTGGTGTTGCTGAAGTAGTCCGCCCAGTTCTCCTCACAAGTAAGGTAGGTATTCCAGGGAGTGACGCCGTGGGCGCAGTTGTTCAGGGTGCCACGGGTCATCGTGCCTTCGGGGCTGAACTTGGTTTTCACAAAGTCGGATCCCCGCACTGGCCCTTGGATCTCCATGAGGGTAAGACCGGTGATGCGGCGGTTGAGGCGATCCCGCACCACTTCCCAACTGCCGTCTCCCTGCTGCTTGATGTGGACAATGCTCACCCCGTGGCCATTCAGCTCTTTCAGCACCTGGTCGGGATCGCGGCTGCCGTCAGGATTGGTGGGATACAAGTCGGAATCCAGCTTTTGGCCCACAGCCGCAGCATGCATAAACCGAGGCTCGACGTACTCGTGGTTAAACACCAGCAAACCCTCGGTGGAGCTGCCCTGCCAGGGATCCTTCCCGTCAATGGGGAAGAAGTGCATGCCATCGTGGTGGCTGCCCACCTGCATTCCCTGCTCGGCACCGGTGTTTTCCAGCTTGAACTGTGGATAGGTGCCGGTGATGGGAGTACCCCAAGCCAGCAGCGGTCGGGCAGTGTAGCCTTCGGGCACCACCAGTTTGTCTTCCGCGCTCACAGGAATTGCCTTGAAGCCCAGCAAAGCACTGCCACTGGCGGCTTTTGCCGATTTGGAAGCACCGTTCAGCGCAGGCAAGCCAAAAAAGGTGGCCACCGCTGCAGCAATTCCCCCCTGCAACACTTGACGCCGCTGCAAACGGCTCTCCAGGATGCTGCTGAAGGTGGGGTTGGGAGAGTGGTTACACATAGGCTCGTCTCCAGGACGAAGCTTAGGGCCATGCGAATGGATACTCACGTTGACTTCTCCTCTTGTCTTGACAAGTTTTGTTTAGAAACTTGGCGAGTCTTATAAAACAGCACCTAACCCCTGCGCTACTCTATTCGCGCATGAGGATAGGCACTACAAAGTTAGTGGCTTGAAGTTAAGAGAAGACTAAGCTCAGATTAAGCCTTGCAAGTGTAAACAATTTCTTTAGATTGAAGCAGCAGTTTCTTAATCATTTGTTGCAACGAGAAGAAGACTTGGTTTAAGTCAATTAGATCAAGTGCCAATAAAGTAGTCTGCAGTCCTTAGAATTGCGATTCTTATGCGATTCTTAGAGGTCTTTTCGTAACCTAGAGAACAAATACACCCCATCTTGGTGGTACAGAAGCTGGAATTGAGTTTCCTTCTGTAAAGCTTCAATCAGGACACGGGAAAACTCTGGAGTGCTGCGCCACCCCGGATGACGGGTGTTGAGCAACACATAATCAAAGGGATCCCACTGAGAGGGCGGGGATCCATTGAAGCGGCCCTCGTCTGTAAAGTAGATTACAGGTCGCTGGGTGAGGTGAGGGCTGATCTCGTGGGTGGTGAGGACGCCCCCTTGGGTGGTGATCTGGGCAAGAGCCTGTCGGGTTGCCTGCCAAGTGTCCAGGGAGCTGAGATAAATCGAGCCGAAAAAGGTGTATTTCCCTAAGGCCAAAAAGGCCAGCGAAGACCAGATCAGGGGCAGTTTTCCATCTTTTATAAAATGGCTCTGGAAGAGGTGATTTTTCACATTCTCGATGACAGCTAAGAACAAGAAAGGAACGATAGGCAAAGCGTACTGATGCACCAGATCTCGATAGGCGGGGTTGCTGGAGAGTATATTCAAACCCAGGGTAGGCAGGGCAGGGATCCAGGGATCCCAGTGTCGCCAAGAGAGGCCCCAAGCCAAAGGCGCAACCAATAAAAATCCATAAAACAGGGTGTCCAGGGAGAAGACTTTGCTCAAAACCAGCATCGGTCTCAAGATTAAACCTTGAACAATTTCCGCAACAGAATTCCCTAGATAGTCGTAATGAGAAACGGCTGCCGGCTCGCTGCCGCTGAAGTGAGGAATGACCCCAAAAGTGGCTATCCCAAACCAAGCTGATCCTGCTGCAATTGCCGTCCAGCCGCCCACTTGGCAGCGCCATTGCCAGCGTTCTTGAATTCGTCCTCTTTCCCAAAGCAACAGCCAGGCTCCCAGGGCGACAACATTGAGAGACAACACTGCTTTACAGCCGAGGATGCCGCTCAAACAGAGAAGGAACCCCCACAATTTTCCAGAGCGAATGCAGAGCACAGCCGCCAAGAAAAGGGGAACGGCCAAAACCTCTGGATGAAAATCAAAAAGGTTGGCGTTAAAAATGGCCGGATAGAGAAGATAGGCTGTGGCAATCACCATCACTTGGCCGGGATCGACCTTGGCCTGAAGTGCAAGGTGATAAATAGCCAATGCTCCCAAGGTTAACGCCAGGGATTGGAGCCCAAACAGCCAATAGACCGAGGGGACAATGCGGTACAAAAAGCTGATGGGATAGAGAATAAAGGCTGCGTGGTCTCCCAAGATGTGGATCCCTCGAATGGTCGAAAACGGAACCTCTCCCCGACTGATTAGATAGATGGATTGGTCGAAGATGCCAAGATCATATCCTCCAGACTGAAACAGGTGATGCCGGACAACACTACAGCCAAAGAGAATGAAGAAATTAAAAATCATGATTGCCAGCAGAAGTGGAGGCAGAGGACGATCCTTCATAAGAACTAGGGCTTTTGATTTATAGATCTTGGCAAGGTAACTTTATCGCTTTTCTCAGCCTTGCGTGACATCCTAGCGAGATCTGGATTCGGCAGAGGCTCCGCCGCAATTCCGGACATTTCTCTTTCCTCGGGAGTATGAGGAATGGCTCAAGCTTGTTGGAGATAACGATACAGATGAGTTAGGACTGGTTACGACAAGAGGGTGTGATTTGGCCCAAGATGGCAGCATGTCTTGCCCCAGTTGCTTCCGGTAAATTGTTGGTCTTACCTTGCCAGGTTTTATAGGCCAATACCGCGAAGGCAAGGGCCTCTTTGGCCTTAGAAGGGATCCCCACTTGGTCGGAAGTCAACAGGGTTGTGGTCGGCAGTTGCTCCTGCAGCAGTTGCATGAGAACAGGGTTTTGGGTGCCGCCACCGCTGAGAATAACTTGATCTGGGGTCGCGGGCAAAAAGTCCCTATAGGCTTGGGCAATGGAGCAGGCTGTGAACCCCGTGAGGGTGGCAATACAGTCGTGAGCAGATATAAATTGGGTCCAAATTTGCTCCAAATAAAGGGATCCAAAATACTCTCTGCCAGTGGTTTTGGGCGGTGCCTTTTGAAAATAGGGATCCCGCATCCATTCTGCAACTTTTTCCCAGTGGACTTGGCCTTGGGCAGCCCATTTTCCATCGCGATCAAAGGCTTGTTGTCCTTGGCTGGCCCGCATCACCGCCAAATCAATCAAAACATTGCCGGGGCCGGTGTCGAAGGCCAAGGGGGATCCCCCACTGCAGAGGCTGGGGAGATAGGTGAGGTTGGCAATGCCGCCGATGTTTTGGGCCACACGATGAAGGTGGGGATGCCTCAACAGCAGCCAATCCACAAAAGCTACCAAAGGTGCGCCTTGACCTCCTGCCGCCATGTCCCGCGCCCGAAAATTGCTCACCACCGGGATCCCGGTCAGCTCGGCAATCACCGCAGCTTCACCGATTTGCAAAGTCGAAGCTTCTGGCCCACCGGGGTTATGCCAAAGGGTTTGACCATGGCTGCCGATGAGATCGATCTGTTGGGGGGTGAGATGGGCCGCTTGGATCCCTTGCAAGGCCGCTGCCGCAAAAGCTCGACCCAAGCGAAAGTTCAAGGTGCAGATGTGATCTACCGTGCCGGTTTTGGGATTCGCAGCCCGCAAAATCTCTGCCCGCAGCGTCGGGGAATAGGGGATTGTTTGGAAATGTATCAACTCCCACTGTAGGGAATCGTCGCCCTCGATGCGGACGATGGCTACATCGATCCCGTCTACAGAGGTGCCCGACATTAAGCCAATGACAATCATTTTGCTGGCGGCTCAACCAGAGGCTTGAGAAGGTCTAAAGTTTTGCCCCCTTTCCCCTTCCCCTTTTTAGGATACAGGCAGGGTATCCAGAGCTACCGTGTGGGGGACTATGAGTGAAGCCATCCGCTACGACCTTCTTTTGGTGGGGGGAAGCTCCTCCAACTTGATCTTGGCCCACCGCCTTTTGGATCTGGCCAAGCTCTCTGGGCTGAAAATCTCTATTGCCATTTTGGAAAAAGCCCGCCAATTCGGCGGTCACATCGTCAGTGGCGCCATCTGCAACCTCCAAGTGATCGCCAAGCTCTTCCCCGATTTTGAAAGCCAAGGATTTCCCCACGAAGGCCGGGTGGAAGCCAATCACTTGAGCGTGCTGGGATCCCAACAGCGCTGGGATCTGCCGGAAGCGGTGATCCCGCCGGGATTTCGCAAGCAGGGGCAGTTCATTCTCACCCTCAGCCACGTCATCCGTTGGCTGGCCGAAACCCTGCAGGAAAAAGCCAAAGGGATCCCGAACGTTACCCTGGATGTGTTCCCCGGCTTTGCCGCCCATGAAATCCTCTACGAGGGGGAGCGGGTGATTGGGGTGCGGGCGAGCGATTCCGGCCAAGTTTACGAAGATTGCATCTTTGCCGAACTCACCTGTTTCGGCGACAAAGGCTTCATTTCCAAAGATCTCATCGAGAAGTTTCAACTGCGCCCCAACCCGCAACTGTGGTCGGTGGGGGTCAAAGAGGTGTGGCAGATCCCCCAGTCCCTGCAGGGGCAGGTGTGGCATACCTTGGGCTACCCGGTTTTGGATGGCAGCTTCAGCGGGGGCTTTGTCTATGGCCTCAAAGACAATCGCCTGGCCTTAGGTCTGATCATCGGCCTCGACAGCAAGAACCCCAACCTCAACCCCCAGCAACGTCTGCAGGAGTTCAAGGCTCACCCCTGGATCCAGTCCCTAATTGCTGGCGGCAGGTTGCTCAAATATGGGGCTGCCGTGATTCCCGAAGGGGGCTACCACAGCCTGCCCACCCGGTTTGGCGTTGAGGGAGCCCTGCTGTTGGGGGATGCGCTGGGGGTGTTGGATGTGGGCAGCTTGGCCGGGGTGGATAATGCCATGGAAACCGGCTATCTGGCGGCGGGCCTCATTCACGATGGCTTCTTGAAAGGGGATCTGCGCATCCAGGCCGACTACCAAAGGGCGGTGATGGAAAGTGCGGTGGGGCAAAACCTCTACCGCAGTCGCTATTTCCGCGAGGCTTTTCTGGAGAACTCCCGCTTGCTGGAAGAATACTTGCCTCAGGTGTGCCGCAGCGTCGATGCCGGCCATCCCTGGCTGGGATCCCTGCGCTGGGGTTTACAGGATCCCGTTCGCCGCGGACGAGAAACTCTGCGCGCCTACACCCTGCTCACCGGGCGGGTCAGCCCCAGCGAGCCACCCCCGCGAGGCTATGTGGCCCCCCACGC
>NZ_JANSHQ010000104.1:0-4427 GCF_047461715.1 Synechococcus sp. R8-2
ATAACTTGCTTTGGGCAACTCGCGCTCACTGCGCTCCCATCTGAAGAAGTGCCGAAGAGGGGATCCCTCAGCCATTACTCAGATGTAGCCGGCCTCTGCCAAGAGATAAAAATGCCTGCTGGCCTAGGTCTGATGGCATCCAGCTTCACACCGCTCTGGCTGTCTTTTCGACCGATTTGCGCAAGGCAATCACCATCTCAGCGGCGGTTTTTTGGAAAGTCGAGCCTGTTTTCTGGCTGTGATCAGAGTTTGGGGCAGCCGACGAGTGGGGATGAGGCTGTAGAAAGCGGTGAGTCGGATCTACACCGCGGTACTACCCCCAAGGCGATCTTTTGTCAGCTCCATCCACAAAAGCCCCAGCACTCTTCAGGGCTTGAGTTCTTTTTGCCTCCATCACCTTTTGGCAAGAGCGGGAACATCTCTTGAGTGAGAAGAGGCTTTTCCTTCCGAGCTGCCGGCTCAAGGAACAGGAGAAAAACCTGTCTTCAAAAAAGCCTCCGACTTTCGGTTGCAGGGGTACACCATAAGGCTATGATCTTAGGGGAAGGATGTAGGACATTAAAAAATGTCAGATATACCACCACAACCTTTAACCGGGAAGGCTCTGCTCCAGAAGGTCGAAGCTTTGGGGCATCTTCCACGCCGAGAAACGGCAAAGCGATGTGGCTATGTAACCATGACCAAGACCAACAAGCCTCGCGTCAACTTGAATGAGTTCTATGACGCGGTGCTGGCGGCAAAAGGTCTGAGCCTCAGCCCAAGTTCCAGCCGAGACAAGCGCGGTCGTGAACCAACCTTTCGAGTCAGCGTCCACAAAAATGGGCAGTTGATCATTGGGTCGGCCTACACCGAAAAAATGAATCTCAAGCCTGGGGATGAGTTTGAGATTCAGCTGGGTTACAAGCACATTCACCTCAAGCAAGTGCTAAACGGCCAGGTGGTGGAGGAGTCAACCCCAAGCAAAGAAGCTTCCCCCAAAGCGACTCGCGGTCGCCGAAAAAAAACTGCTGGGGCTTGAACCTCTCCTGGGGTTGAGGAGAAGGGATCCAGTTGACGAACTGTCACTGCGCAGCTTTCTTCCCGCTTTGCCCTCTTTAAGATGGGATCCAAAGCCTAGGTTCACCCTCTTTCTGACCCTAGATAAGGATCCCTATGCAACAGAAGGTTCAGCCACCCCTCAAGTTTTTGCCACCGCGATTGACGCCTTGGGTCGTTCGTTTTGCTCAAGCAGGCTTGCCCTTTTGGTTGCGATGGACCAAAGGGATCCCTCGCGTTGAAGTAGAGGGGGGAGAGCGTTTGGCTCAGCTTTATCAGCAGTTTGAGGCGGGCAAGATTCGCCTGTTGGTGGCGTTTCGACACCCGACCCTCGATGATCCCCCCTGCTTGATGTACTTGTTTGCCCATCTTCTGCCGCAGGTGGCCCAACGCCAGGGGATCCGCTTTCGGGGCCGGCCCCACGTTTTGTTTGTCTACGACCGCGGCCTACCTCTGTGGCTGGGATCCGTTGCCCGTTGGGGCTTGCCGCGCTTGGGCGGGATCCCGATTTTGCGAGGCCGTCTGGATCGGGCAGGGCTAAAAAGTTCTCGTGAGCAGTTTGTATCGGGCCGATATCCGCTGGCGGTAGCTCCAGAAGGAACGATCAACGGTATGAGCAGTCTTCTCAACCCGTTGGAGCCGGGGGTAGCCCAGATGAGCTTTTGGGCGGTGGAGGATCTGCACAAGGCGGGACGGCCAGAGCAGGTGCTGATCTTGCCGGTGGGCCTTCGCTATTCCTACCTGCGGGATCCCAGTGCCGCTCTGAATAGATTGCTCAGCCGCATGGAGGCCGATTGCAAGCTGCCACCCCCGCGCTCAACCCATGCCAGTCAGGCCTTTTTGCTGGCCCGTATCCTTCGCTTGGGAGAACACCTGCTCCAGGTCATGCAGACCTTCTATGAGCGCTTCTATGCCCCTGCTCTTCCTGCTGCAGATAGAGCCCAAGTTAAAGAGGGGGATCTGTTGGCGCGTCTTCAAAGCTTGTCAGATCTGGCCCTGCGGGTGGCCGAGCAACATTTCGGCCTAGAGCCTCAAGGAGACTTCATCGAGCGGCGGCACCGCATCGAACAGGCGGGCTGGGCCTGGATCTACCGCGAAGATATTGCCGATATTGCTGGTCTCTCGGCTCTGGAGAGGGGGCTGGCCAATCGAGTGGCTGCTGAGGCCAGTTTTCACCTCTGGCACATGCGCTTGGCGGAAACCTTGATGGTGTTTGCGGTGCGCCCTGTACCTGAGCAGCCCAGTTTGAGTCTAGACGAGTTGGCGGAAACCGCCCTGCGCCTCTGGAGTCTGCTGGCTTGGATCAAAGGAGAAAATCCCGTCGGAACTGCTCCCCCCCGCTTGGGCCCCCGCCTGGCCCGTTTCAGCATTGGGGATCCCCTCTCGGTTTCCGAACGCTGGCCCGCCTACCAGGCCAACCGCCGACAAGCCGTACAAGCCCTCACCCAAGATTTACAAGCAGAAATGGAGCGGCTTATCAAAGGGATCCCGTGCTCCCCTGCGGTCCTCCCTGCTGTCTGACATGCCTAGTCGGCTCAGGGGCAAAAAGTGTAACAATTCCTGAGACATCTTGTGAGATATTTCGTGAAAGTAAGACGAACTTTTGCATTATCTGACAAGCAGGTGAAGGAAAGGGGAAGTTTCTGGCTCTTGGGGTAGAAAGGGGGCAGAAAGGAAGTGAGGCTCGTTGGCTTGGTCTATGTCTGATGAGCTGCTCCGCGCCATTCGCAGACGCGACCTGGAGGCCGCCACTTCAGCCGTGCAGCATTTGCGTTCTCGCCATTTAAGTGAAGCTGTAATCACCTCGATGGTGATGGTGGCCGTGGAGCGGTTGGCATGGGATGAAGGCGACCGGGCCGCCGCCAGTTGGTTACTGCGTCGCTGCTCCAGACGACGGCGCTGAAGGGATCCCCCCTGGCCCAGAGGTCATTGCGATACTTCCCCTTTCCCTGGATCCGAGGGGCTTCCCGTGTCAACCTGCCCACAAAGCCCTATCCGCAGAGGGATTAGCTTTCTTCCTTGCCCTTGTTCGGATCGTCGGGATGCTGTCGGTCTTCATCAAGGAACATAAGCCTCTGGCGAACAGCCAATCGGTACTCGGAGGTGCGCCGAGAGAGAGAAGTCCACGCTCCTGCGCTGCCCAATTTAGACTTCTGATATAGCAAGGACGCGCTGGGAGCGAAGCCAACGGTTTGGGCATCCCCAATGGCAGCCAGATCGGCGCTTAAGAAGACAAACTGCCAGCTCTCCTTCTCGGTTTTTTCCTTGATCATCTTCTCAATTTGCTCTTTGCGGAACTCGCGACTGGCATTCTCTTGCCCATCGGTTACCACAACCATCACAACCTTGGCCGGGCGATCTGCCTCGCTGAGTTCGCTGAGGCTCTTTTCTAGGTCGATGATGCCGCGCCCCATGGCATCCAGCAAGGGAGTAGAAGCTCGCGGCACGTAGGTCTCGCGGGTCAGCTCAGGGACCTCGGCAATTGGCTTGAAGCGGTGAATGACTTCATAGGGATCCTGGGAGTCGAACTGAACCAAGGTAAGGGTGGCACTTCCTCTACGGCATTCTCTTTGCCTATGACTCGGATCAAATCGAAGCGGCTGCCGAGCCCACCCTTGCCGAGATCGCCAAGCTGATGCGCGAGCGCACCGACCTCAGCATCCTCGTGGTCGGTCATACCGATGCGACCGGCAGCTTCGACTATAATCTGGGTCTCTCGCGACGCCGGGCCGAGGCGGTTGTCAACCGGTTGGTTCAGCTGGGTATCGAGCAACGTCGACTCTATCCGGTTGGTGTGGGGTTCTCTGCTCCTGTGGCCAGCAACACCACTGAGGAAGGCCGGGCGAAGAATCGCCGCGTGGAGTTGGTGGATCTGGCGGGTGGCAGAATCCCCTAGGGGAGAGTTTCTGAGTTTTGGCTCAGGGCAAGCATCGCCGAAACTCTGGACACTGCGGCTGCGGCGAACTAGTTTAGAGGCAACTCTTCATTTCTAGGCTATTTCAAGGGGTGGGATCCATGCTTAGGCCTAGTCTTCTGTTCTCCGGCTCGGCTTTGTTGGGTTTGCTGTCCTTGCCGTTTTTGATCGGCGAATGTGGCTGGTTGACCTCATCTCGTAAGAGCCAGAGTCCTGTCACTGAGGTTTCTCTACAAGCTTGGGAGCACTCCCTGCCCTCATCCCAGGCCTTGTTTGAAGATGAAGCAGGTTCTGGATCTTGGCTCAGGCGGCAAGCCCAGCTGCAAGAACGGGTACAGCAGCTTGAGCAGCGCTCTCTAGCTCACCAGCAGCAGGCTCATCAGTTGCTGGTACAGCAGGCAGCTCCCCAGCCCGCCGGGGGTGTTGGCCGTTCCAGCTCAAGCCCTGCCCTGTCGGCACGGCCTCGGCGTCAGGATCC
>NZ_JANSHQ010000105.1:0-5521 GCF_047461715.1 Synechococcus sp. R8-2
ATTGCATCCTGCTCGTTGCCAATCGGCAGCTCAACCCTGGCAGGGCAAGAAGCTACGAGAAGCTACGAGGAAAAACGAGTGACGGCAGGTTGGAACGAGTACCTCAATCGACAGGGCGACCCCGGTACATCAGTCGGTACTTCACCTGCGGGGTCAAGTCTTTTTGCCCTGGATCCCCTTCCGCGGTGATGGGTTGTGGAGGGGCGGTGGGAGAGTGGGCGCTCGGCTGCGGGGGAGGGGTGGAAGAAGATGTACGGCTGACCTCCGCCGGCCATAAGCCCGCTTGCTTCAGAGCCCTGTGGAGCGCCTCCGTGTCAATAGGCAAAAACCACCTGGCAGCCTCGTAAATCCGTTCGAGGGAGTGGAGAAGGTCGCCGGCCTCCGCCAAGCCAGGGATCACATCTGCTGCCCCCTGGTAGATTGCCCAGCGCCGCTCTGCGGGCTCGATGTGGCGGCGGGGGTGATGAGTCAGGATAACAGGGATGTTGGGCAGCTTGCTTTGACACTCTCGACAAAAGGCATAGGGGTTAAACAGCCCCGTCGTCATGTCCACCACCATCAGATCCAAATCCAGAGGCTGACTTGCTGCCACCTCCAGCAGATCTTCACGCGGGGAAACCAGCACCACAGAGTGCCCCTGAGACTCCAGCGCCAACTTCCAGAGATGAATTTGCAAGGGCTGGCCCTGAGCTAGCAGTATGGTTTTGCTCACCGTAGATGGAGAGATGTGAGTAGAAGGAAAGGCAAAGGCTTGCACCACTTAATAATCCGTCGTACGCCAGAATCTTGTGCGGGGCGTAATGTAGCATTCTTAGGGGAAGCAAATGGTAACCGGATATACAGATATACAAGTATTGCGGTTTAAGCCCGACGCTCCATACCCTTAAACCTGGATCCCCAGCAGCCGACAGCCAATTTCTGGGTGCGGCCTGTCCAATGGCCTCAATGTTTCTCCTGCTCAACCCAATCCGGGATCCCTTCTTTCTCGCTTTCCAATTCAGCTTGCAGGGCCTGCAACTCTTCTGGGGAGAGGGAGCGGAGCCTCTCTTGAATCTGCTGGGTCTCGAAGCTGGCCCATTGAGCCTTCAGGGTCATTTCCCCCCGCAGCACCCGCTTCAGGTAGCCAAAAGTCCACCCCAAGCAGGCCAATAGAAGCACCACGCTCGATATCTGCTGCGCGGCCCCCGTATCCAAGCCCGCCCAAAGCAGCAGGCCGTAGAGGATCCCTCCCCCCAGCAGCAGGGCCAAGCCTATAGCAAGAACATCCAATCTGCGCATGGCTCAGTGAACCGATAAACGGCTGACCTTACAGCGACCGAGGCTTGGGCCGAAACGTCATGAAGGGAGCCAAGAGCACCATGCCGGGAAAGAAAAACAAGACCAAGAAAAACATCAGCACCTTTTCCCAAGCACTGCCTGAAGTCCAGCGTTTGTCCACGTACAGCAGAGACAACAGAGGCAGCACCAGCAAATAGAGAACAGCCAAACCGGCATAAGTTAACCCGATCAACGATGGAGTAGAAGCCATGTCGAGTGCGTCCTGCAGCTATTTGACCTGTGTCCAACAAGTCTAACAGCATTGTTAACGGCATTGTGAAGAGATTTGTCGGCTGAAGGAAGTCGGTAACTCGGCCAACTGACTACAAACTGGTGCTGATCGCCCCAACGGGGCAGGTGGCAACACACTGTTCGCACATGACACAGCGGTTGCGAGAGAACTCCAGCTTCCAGCTGGGAGCAGAAATCTTCAGGGCCTCGGTTGGGCAAACTCCCGTACACAATCCACAGTCCACGCACAAGTCTGGGTCGATTTGAATTTCCTTGGCCCGTTCAGTCACCTCAATGCCCAAAGACTGTACCCATTCCAATCCTGCTTCCACCTGGTCGATATCCCCCGACAGCTCCACCACCAAAGTACCCACTTCGTTGGGGGCTACCCTGGCGCGCACGATATTGGCAGCCACATCGAAGTCTTTGGCCAACCGATAGGTGAGGGGCACATTCACCAAATGGCGGGGGAAAATGAGGGTGACTCGTTTGCGCACGGATCTTGAGTGTTTTGAGTGCAGCAACTTCCTTCAGTATGGCAGGCTTGTGAGGTTCAGTTTGGCCGTGAATGCAGCTCACTTCCACCCTCCACAGGACACCCAAGGCGAACCCCACAGCGGTAGGGCGGGGCTTTGAACCCAGTTTTTCGGTGAGCTCAGCTTCTTGGGAAGATCACCAGAGGCAGCGCGTGAGACAACGGCGCCATTATCAGCGTGCCCCTCTCACCAAAAGCTATCTGTGGAAGCCGACCCAGAGCCTGCCACAATAGGATGGAGAGCGTCCCCGATCCCTATGAACCCATCTTTTGCTCAGCCCCGTCTCAACTCAGAGCAGTACCGGCAGATGCTGGTGCGGGATGGCGAGCGTCGCTTCCGCGAGTGGCACACGGCCTTCCTCAAGTACCAACGGCAGTTTTTGCAGGAGATGAAGCAACTGCGTCTCCAGGGTTCTTTGCATCGCTGAATGGTTAATGCCCACCGTCCCCACCTTGCACCCGCTGCCAGTCTTCTCCAAGCCCGATCCCTCCCCAAGGCCTACGGCCTGCCAAGGCGAACGGCAAGAAACCTTGGAATTGCTGGAGTGGCCCCGCCTTTGTCAGCACTTGGCCACCTTTGCGGCCACACCCTTGGGCCGCCGCGCCTGCTTGGAGCTGGATCCCTGGCAGAGCCGCGCCGACAGCGAAGCCTACCTTGAGCAGACGGAAGAGGCGATCCGCCTCGATCGCACACAGGCCGGGGGACTTTCTATGGCAGGGATCCACAACCTGCTGCCGGCTTTGGAACGGGCTGAACGGGGGGGGATCCTGAGCGGAGAAGAGCTGGTGCAGATCGCTACAACTCTGGGGGCGGCCCGCCGCATTCGTCGTCTGATCGACGACCACGACCATCTGCCACGCTTGCAAACTTGGGTGAGCACCCTGCGCACCTACCCGGAGCTGGAGCAGGAGATCTTCCGCTGCCTGGAGGAACATGGCGAGGTGCGGGACAGCGCCAGCCCTGCCCTTGCCAATCTGCGCCAGCAGCAACGGCAACAGCGCAGCCAGATCCAGGAGCGCCTGCAACAGTTGATGAGCCAGTACCCCCAGGCGCTGCAGGATACCCTGATCGGCCAGCGGCAGGGACGGTTTGTCCTGATGGTGAAGGCCACCCATCGGGATCTCATCCGCGGCCTTGTGCACGACAGCTCTGCCAGTGGAGCCACCCTCTATGTGGAGCCCTACGCCGTGGTGGAACTGGGCAACCGCTGGCGAGAAACCCAAGCTCAGATTCAGGCGGAGGAAGAGCGGATCTTGGCCGCGCTCTCGGCTCAGGTGGCAGCCGTGGCCACCGATCTGGAGCATTTGCAGGGGGTGATGGTGGGGTTGGATGTGGCTCTGGCTCGGGGTCGCTACAGCCTCTGGCTGGAGGGCAATCGTCCCCAGTTTGTCTCGGCAGGATTGCGCCTGCGTCAGGCCAAGCACCCTCTGCTGCTCTGGCAATCTCGCGCCGCTGCCCCTTCGGAGGGTCAAGGCTCTGCCGTTGTCCCCATCGACTTCACCCTCTCGGACTCCATTCGTGTCGTGGTTATCACCGGCCCCAACACCGGCGGCAAAACCGTTGCCCTGAAAACCCTGGGCCTGCTGGTGCTCATGGCCAAGGCGGGGATCTTCCTGCCGGCTCAGGATCCGCCCCAGCTGCCTTGGTTCGACGGGGTTTACGCCGACATTGGGGACGAGCAGTCGCTGCAACAAAATCTCTCCACCTTTTCAGGGCACATCCGCCGCATCAGCCGCATTGTGCAGGCCCTGCAGTCTGCTCCGGAGCCGGCCCTTGTCCTGTTGGATGAGGTGGGGGCGGGCACGGATCCCACCGAAGGCGCTGCCCTGGCGGCTGGGCTATTGGAGTACCTCTCGGAAAGGGCACTGCTCACCCTGGCTACCACCCACTACGGCGAGCTAAAGGCCCTGAAATACCAACATCCCGGCTTTGAAAATGCCTCAGTGGAGTTCGATGAGGTCACCCTGGCCCCCACCTATCGCCTTTTGTGGGGGATCCCAGGCCGCTCCAACGCCTTGGCCATTGCCCAACGGCTGCAGTTGGATCCAGAGATTCTGCGGCGGGCCCAGCAGCACCTGCAGGGGGAAAGCCAGGTGGATCAGGTGATTGCCGGCCTGGAAGCGCAGCGGGCTCAATTGGAAGAGCGGGCGGCCCAGGTGGGATCCCTGCATCGAGAGCTGGAGAGCCTACATCAACAAATGCAGCAGCGCAGCCGCCAAATTGCCGAGCGAGAAGCTCAACTGGAGCACAAGCAAAACCAAGAACTGCAAGCCCTGTTGGCTGCTGCCCGTCAGGAAGTGGCTGCCGCCATCCGCAGATTGCAGCAGGGAGAGGATCCCCAACGCATTACTGCCGAGCTGGCGCAAATCCAGCAGCGCTACTCTCCCCCACCGCCGCCTGTGGATATGGAGTTTGTGCCAGAGGTGGGAGATCGGGTGCGGCTGAGAGGCTTGGGGCAGACGGGGGAAGTGATCGCCATCGAAGGAGATGTATATGTAGTGCGCAGCGGCATCCTCAAATTCACAGTGCCACGGGGGCAGTTGGATCCCATTGACGAACACCAGGCTAAGCAACGCCAACGCCCCAAAGCCCCACCTCCCTCCCCTGCAGCCACCGCTCCCCTGAACCTGCGCACCAGCCAGAACACCCTCGATCTGAGGGGGAAAACCGTTGCCGAGGCTGAGGCCGTTCTGGAACAGCACTTTGCCCAAGCTCCCCCCGGCCCGGTTTGGATCATCCACGGCCACGGCACAGGGCGCCTGAAAGCCGGCGTCCAGGCTTATCTCCAAAATCACCCGCGCGTTCAGCGTTTTTCAGCCGCTGATCCCGAAGACGGCGGTACTGGAGTGACCGTGGCTCACCTGCAATGAGGCTTACCGGTGCCGGAGGGGACTCAGATCCAGATCAGATCCAAAGCCGAGATAAAGCTCCGGGCCCCAAGGATCCACAGGGTTTCCGAGGGCTATCATCTCCAGACAGCCGTGAGCTCAAGCTTCCCTCCCCCCTTCGGAAGAGAGACTAGGGAGGGTTAAGTTGGCTTTATTGGGTCGGAGACCGGACAAGTGCCGGGCAATGTCTCAAGCTTGACTGTGGAGCACTGCCGCTGCTGAGCTGACGGGCTGGGATCCCTTCTGTTGTCGCTGGCTTTGCCAGAGCCAGTAGCCCCGCACCAGTTGGCTATCCCCAATGAGCTTCAACATCACCGCCACCGTTGCACCTGTCCAACTGAGAGGCCCAAAGGCGGCGCCTGCTGCTGCCAACAGCGCCAACCCAGAAAGATTTAGCCCCAAGCCTTGCACCCACATCCACAAGACAGTCTCGCGCTCTGACATCTGTCAGCTCCTAGAGGAGAAATAGGATAGCCCTAGTGTCCTGAATCTGAGCAGAGACGGGGATGGGGTTGAGCCTTGACACCGCTGCCCAAAGCTGCACACTTG
>NZ_JANSHQ010000106.1:0-5248 GCF_047461715.1 Synechococcus sp. R8-2
TGTCTCCGGCGGCCCCGTAGCGGTAGATCAGGGTCACCAAAAGAGCCGGCTGCAGCCAGCTTTCCCCCCAGTGCTGCAGGATAAACTGCGGTGCCAGGGTGATCAGATCCAGACCTTGGGCCTGGGCAGTTTCCAGCAGGCGCTCCACCAAGCCTGGCTGGGGGCGGGTATCGGCGTCGATGCCCAGGATCCACTCAGAGGCCGGATCCGACTGGAGAAATCCGTAGTGCAAAGCCCAGGGGCGGCCCACCCATCCGCCGGGGAGGGGATCGTCGGTCAGCAGGCGAAAGCGGGGATCCCGCTTGGCCATCTGCAGCACTTTTTCGGGGGTGCCATCTTGAGAGCGGCTGTCCACCACCAGCACCTCCCGCAGGACGGAGCTCTGTTGGTGCAATCCTTCCAGGCAGGGATCGATGCGCTCGGCTTCGTTGAGGGTGGGCAACAACACGCTGACCAAGCCCGGCTGCAAAGGGATCCCAGGCTGACCGGGAGGCAGGGGGGAAGGGCGACGCAGAGATGGCAAAAGACGAGCCAGCAACACCGCCAGCATCGGCACTTGCATGACCAGTAGGCTCAGGGCGGCAGCATCTCCAGCCCAGGCAGGGATCCCGTTCATGCCAGTTCTAACCTGTAAGGGAAAAGTGTCCAAGAATGCTTGCAAGAGAAGCCCAGGGAGGACAAACTCATACTCATGGTGATTTAGCAATTCAAAATCAGTCTGGTTGCATCGTGCCTGTGCCCATCCCCCCTCAAACCTGACGGGCTTTTCATGGATGTCTTCATCCAGCTCAGCCACAAGGGATCCCCTGTTACGGTTGTGAAATTGCACAGTGAAAGGCTCAACGCCGCGATTGCCCGCGAGGTACGGAAAGAGCTAAGCCAAATTCTCACCGAGAAACCGGGGCATTTCTTGTTTGATCTTAGTCAGGTTAGCCTGATCGACAGCATGGGGTTGTCGGTTCTGGTTTGGGCGCATCGCCATTGCCGCGCTTCGGGCTATCAACTCAAGTTCTGCAGCCTGCAGGAGCAGGTCAAGCTGCTCTTCTCCATCACCGGCTTGGATGCCATTTACGAGATCTACCCCTCTGTAGAAAAGGCACTTGAGTCTTTTCCGTAGCTCTCCCTATCGGGTCAACTGAGAACCGTCAGGGATCAGCTTCTCAACACCTGGATTAGCCTAACGGTTGAAAACCTGCTCAGGGGGAGGGGTTGCTGTTTTGGTTCTCGACCGTCTGGGGCCGGTTCACCTGGGCATAAACTTCTGCCTGTTGCCGAATCTGCTCCCGAACTTGGGGCGGGGCCAGCCGGGCTGCTTGCTCAAACAGCTCAGGCGCTTTTGCCCGTAGGTTTTCATCGGTGGCGGAGCTGAGGGCTATGGCTTTGCCCAACACGGGGGTGAAATCACTGGGATCCGCCGCAATCAACTTGTCGTAGAGGACTACAGCTTTCTCAGTCTGGTTGTTGCGGGCGTAGACAAAGGCCAAGCGCAAACGTACATCATTATCTTCCGGCACTTCTTCAAGATGCTTCTCCAGCAGGGCAATGGCCTCAGAGGTGCGGCCCAGGGTTAGCTGCACATCCACCAACTGCTGCAGCACCTGGCCATCTTTGGGATCCCCCTCGTAAAGGATCTGGAGCTGTTCTAATGCCCCTTCAAAATCCCCCGTATCCTGTTGGATTTGGGCCAAAAAAGCTCGCAGTTGCCGATTTTCGGGCTCCAGTTCCACCAGCTTCTTCAGCGGCTCAATGGCCCCTTGCGGCTCGTTCAATTGCAGTTGGGTGTCGATCAACCCCCGCAGGGCAATGGGGTTATCCGGCTCCCGCTCCAGCACGACGCGATAGCCGTCTGCCTGGGCCCGCAGTTGCTCGGTTACCAGGCTGGCCTCTGGAGATTTGGAAGGCCCGAGGGCCTGGAATAGCGGGCCAAAGGAGAAGCCCAAGAAAGTTACCGTGCCCACCACCAGCAGCAAAATGTTGAGGAGCTTGCGGGCTGGGGATTCTTGGGGTTTGGACTGAGGCATAAAGGGCTCGCGCAGAAGACTCCTCTGTACTCTATCATCGGCGCCGGGGCAGGCTGCGGGGTGAGGTTACCCAATACCCAAAACTTTTGAAAACAGCATCCAAGGGGAGGGCAATGCCGTACTGAATTTAGGTAGTGCTGAATCTTTTTGCCACCCCTCACTCCCTCTTAACCATGCGGATCACCTGTTACCCCGACAACCTCACCTTGGAAGCCAATCCCCTGCTCACGGTTCTGGAAAATCTGCTCAAGGCGGGGGTGCGCCATGTCCATGCCTGTGGGGGCAATGCCGCCTGCTCCACCTGTCGCATCCTGATTTTGGAAGGCAGCCAAAACTGCCGCAGCATGACTCCTGCCGAGAAGAAGTTAGCTCAACGGCTAGACCTTCCTGTACATATTCGTCTGGCCTGTCAAACCCGCATCACTGGAGATGTCACCCTGCAACGGCTGGTGATCGATAAAGCAGATGTGGAAGTGGCCCAACATCAATTGCAGGCCCATTCGGTCGGCAGCCAAGTCACCGCCGCCATTCTCAGCGCTTCCCTGCGGGGGACGGCCAACTTCGACGAGGAGAACTTTCCCTACGATGTTGTCTACACCTTGGGTCGCTACTTCGCCCAAATGGGGGCCTTGGTGCAGCAATATGGGGGAGTACTGGCCAACCAGAGCGGGCTGAGAAGTCTGGCTTTGTTTGGTCTCAAACAACCCGAGCTGGCCATACAGCAGGCGCTGCAGGCGGGATTGGCGCTTGGACAGTCGGTGGCGGAGTTGAATAGGTCTCTGCGGCAACTCTCCTACCCCCAGGTTAAGCTCACCCTCGGGATCCACCACGGCCCGGTTCTTCTGCTCCCCCTCGATCCCCAAGATCCGCAGCGGCTGTCTGCCTTTGGCAAGTCGGTCAATGTTGCCACCTGGCTGGAGTCGGTTGAGGATTTTTCGGAAGGGGGGGAACAGACTGAGGAACAGAGCTTTCGGTTGCTCATCTCGGCAGCCGTGTATCGAGCAGTGGAAGGGCAACTCCTGCAGGTGGAGCCTCTTTCGGTGAAACCCGTTCCCAACGCCAAACCCATCCGAGTTTACAGGGTGCACCCTGACCAAGTTAGCTTGCCGGCTGGCGAGGAGGAAGCTCCAGAAGCAGCCAAGCCCGAACCGATTGGATGGCTGGAAGCGCTCCGGGAATGGCTACAGGCTTGGTCTCGTTTTTGAGGGATCCCTTCAGGCAAAAACGCCATCCCTTTGCTGCACCTGGGCCCTCAGGTAGGGGATCCCCATCCGGTGGCAGTAGTCGCCGAAGCTCTCGCCAGGACGGCGCTCCTGCTTGTAGACCTGCAGGAGAACTCTCATGAGCGGCACGATCTGGCTGATGTGTACCCGATCCTGAAACACTTGCGCCAGGCGATCCCCCTGCGGGCTGGCTCCCAGCCAAATCTGGTAGTAGCCATCGGGGGCGGATCCCACCAATCCCAGTTCCGCCAAGTAGGGTCGGGCACAGCCGTTGGGGCAGCCGGTCATGCGCACCAAAAAGGGCGAATCCTGCAGATCCAGCTCCTGCAACAGCCGATCCAACTGGCGAACCAGCCCCGGCAAAGCCCGCTCCGACTCGGTAATCGCCAACCCACAGGTGGGCAGGGCAGGGCAGGCCATCGACAGCCGCACCAGTTGGGGGATCTCTTCCTTGGAAAGCACCCCGTGGGATTTGAGGATCTGGTTGATGGCCTCCCGCTGGCCATCCTCGATGTCAATAAAGATCACGTCCTGAGTGGGGGTCAGCCGCATGTCCAGAGAAAAGGCTTCCACAATCCGGCGCAGTGCCGTCTTGAGCTGTCGCTCTGGGGTGTCCTGGATACGGCCATTTTCGATGGAAATGCCCAAAAACCAACGGCCATCCCCCTGCTCGTGCCAGCCTAGGTAGTCGTCGCTGTTGGGGACAAACTTGGGTAGGGGGCGAAACCGGGGCAATTTTTCCCCCACATACTCCTCGACAACGCGGCGAAACTTGCGGATCCCCCAGTCTCTCACCAGATACTTCAGCCGCGCCTGCTTGCGATCGTGCCGGTTGCCGTAGTCTCGCTGCACCGCCAAAACGGCCTGGCAAACCCGATACACCGATTCCGGCGGGGCAAAGCAGAGCTTTTGGGCCAAAAGGGGCTGGGTTTCTTCCTTGCCGTGGGTACGCCCCATGCCCCCACCCACCACAATGTTGAAGCCCTTCAAGTTGCCCTTGCGATCCGTGAGCACAATCAAGCCCAAGTCCTGGGAGTACACATCTACCGTGTTTTCCCCAGCTACGGTGATGGCTGTCTTGAACTTGCGGGGCAAATAGACGGGGCCATACAGAGGTTCTGGCCCCTCCAGGCGCACCCCGTTGCCCACAAACTGCTCTGCTTCCCGCACTTCCTCATCCACCGGTGGGATGGGAACCGGCTCCCCATCCACCCAGATCTCGTAGTAGGCAGAGGTCTTCGGAGCCAACAGATCCGCCAGCTTGCGGGCATACTCTTGAGCATAGCGATAGGCAGGGCGATTTTTGTAGGGGGCAACCGGTGCCATCACGTTGCGGTTGACATCGCCGCAGGCGGCCAGGGTGGATCCCATCTGTTTGAGAATGCTGGCTATGGTGGCCTTGAGGTTTTTCTTGAGGATCCCATGCAACTGAAAGGTTTGCCGCGTTGTGGCTCGCAGGGTGCCATTGCCGTACTCATCGGCCAGCCGATCCAGGGTCAAGTAAAGCTGGGGGGGCACGTGTCCCCCTGGGATGCGGGTGCGCAACATCATCGAATAGGCCCGCTCCAGCCCCTCCTGCTTTCGCTGCTGCCGCCGATCCCGGTCGTCCTGCTGGTAAGCCCCGTGAAACTTCAGCACCTGCACCGCTGCTTCGCTGAAGTGGGTGGTGTCTTGGGCCAGCTCCTGCTGAAGGGGATCCCGTAGAAAGTGGCTGTCTGCCTTGATCTGCTCCACCTTGGAACGCTTGGCCTCGGATGGGATCATAGGGGGCATTGATAATCTCCAGTAAACCGGTCGGAATACTTGTGAATAACAGGCTATCACCTCCTTTGAAGAGCGTCCAGTTGGAAAAGTCAGCCTCTTATCCGGGTTTTGTTCCAAACCCGCAAAGCTTGTCATTTGAGTCAGCTGGAGATGTCGGCGCTGCTAGCTGGCCAGGGCTAGGCGGGCACCGTACTCCTGCACCGACCACAGTTGCCAGGCACAATTCCCCTGCAGCTCCAA
>NZ_JANSHQ010000107.1:0-5492 GCF_047461715.1 Synechococcus sp. R8-2
GAGCGTTTGGGGAGTGTCTCAACCTAGCTTGAAATGACTATAACAAGGCGCTTAAATATCCAGGGCAACAATGACAGGGGCATGATCGCTGGGTTTTTCGGCCCGCCGTGGCTCAACATCGATCCAGCAAGCGGTGGCTTTCTCCTGTAGCTCACGAGACAGATAATGATGATCAATGCGCCAGCCGCGATTCCTTTGAAACCCCCCCGAGCGATAGTCCCACCAGCTAAAATGGCCGGGATCTGGGGTGAACCTGCGAAACGCATCTTCAAACCCTAAAGCCAGGATCTCCCGCAGGGCTTGTCGCTCCGGTTCGGAAGCCATGATTTCTCCCGCTTTTTGGGGATCGTAAATATCCCGATCTTCCGGGGCAATGTTAAAGTCCCCGCAGAGCAGGATGGGATCCCCTTGGCTCAGGGCAACGGCGAGGTAATCCTTCAGCGTGGCTAGCCAGCGCAATTTATAGGCGTATTTTTCCGATCCCACCTCAGAACCGTTGGGCACATAAAGGTTGAGAATACGGATCCCGCGGTAGATGGCGCTCATCAGCCGCTTTTGCTCGTCCAAATCTGCCGCCGCAGGCAGCAGCGCACCAAACCCCCGTTCTACTTTTTCCGGGGGATCCCGGCTGATCAGAGCCACACCGTTGTAGGACTTTTGCCCGTAGACCTCCACATGAAAGCCCCGCTCCTGAAAGGCCGCCCGGGGAAAGTCTTCATCCACCACCTTAGTCTCCTGCAGGCAGAGCACATCCAGGGATCCCTGGCTGTCCAGCCAAGCCAAAACCTGAGGCAGCCGGGTGCGAATGGAGTTGACATTCCAGGTGGCCACTTGCATGAGGGATCCCGCTCACTCCACCAAGGCTCTTCCTCGGATTTGGGCCAGCCGCTCCGCATCCAGCACCTCCCCCTCGGTGTAGTAGCCGGCAGCTTTTTTGGCCTCGATCTCCACACGGGCATCCGCCGGGATCAGCTCTTCTGGGATGGGCACCCGCTGCAGAACCTCAATGCCGGAGTTGGTGATGGCTCGATACTTGAGGTCGCTCATGGAAATCAGGCGATCGATTCGGGTTATGCCCAGCCAATGGAGCACATCCGGCATCAACTCCTGGAAGCGGATGTCTTGCACCCCTGCCACACACTCGGTACGGGCGAAGTAGGCATCAGCCCGATCCCCTCCTTCCTGGCGCTTGCGGGCGTTGTAGACCAAAAATTTGGTCACCTCCCCCAAGGCGCGGCCTTCTTTGCGCAGGTACACAATCACCCCGGCTCCACCGGCTTGGGCCGTCTTAACGCATTCCTCAATGCCATGCACCAGGTAGGGGCGGCAGGTGCAAATATCCGAGCCAAACACATCGGAACCATTGCATTCGTCGTGAACCCGCACCGCCAGGGGCAAAGCCGGGTCGGTGATGGCGGCCACTTGCCCGATGATGTACACCGTCTGGCCACCGATGGGCGGCAAAAACACCGATAGGTCTGGGCGAGTCACCAATTCTGGAAACATGCCTCCCGTCTGCTCGAAGAGGGTGCGGCGCAGCAGGCTTTCGCTCACCTGCAATCGTTTGGCGATCCCCGGCAGGTACCAGACCGGCTCGATTGCGGCTTTGGTGACCACCAGGCTGCCGTTGTCTTTGAGGATCCGGCCATCCACCCGTAACCGCCCTTTGTTGACCGCCTCCTGCAGTTCTGGCATGTGGATGTGGGCCTGAGTAATGGCAATAGTAGGGCGAATATCGTAGCCCTGGGCATAGAGGGGAGCAAAGACTTCCCCCACAACTGCTCCCCAGGGATCCAAAGACACAATCCGGTCTGGATCTCCCCAGCTTGGGTGAGGGCCAATCGACACCACCGGGGCAGTATTGGTTAAATCGGCGCGGTGATCCGCCTGCAAAGAGCCACTGGCCACAGCCAATGCCCGATAGACAGCGTAGGCTCCCGCATGGGTGCCGATGACATTGCGATGGGCAAGATTGGTCAGGCTACCCACCACCGGCCCCCGCTGCAGTGGATCCAAGGCTCCCCAGCGAATCGGCTGGGCTTGCGTCCCATGAGGGGAGGGATGGGAAGTCAGGACAATGTGATGAGGACGGGAGGAAGGTTTGCTCATGGTCCTCAAGTGCTTGGAAAACTAAGAATCTGGAGAAAGCAGTATTATAGGCCATCCCCAGCCGTTTCCAGAGAGCCTGACCCTTCTTTTGGGGTGCCTAGACAACGATTTTGGCCAAACCCAAGGGGCGGATCCCTGCCGGCGAAACCTCGACCCGATAGGGCAACATCTCCACTCCGGCTTGCAGGGCCTCACGAAACAGACGGGCATAGCGGGGATCCCGTTCTTCGCCGGGGGCAAACTCGGTGCAATCGGCGCGATTGATCCAGTACATCAGCAGAGCCCGCTGCCCCTGTTGGCGGATCTGGATCAGATCTTCCAAGTGTTTTTGGCCGCGAGTGGTCACCGTATCGGGAAACAGCGCACGGGATCCCTTGGCCCAGGTGGTGTTCTTCACCTCCAGATAGGCCGAGCCAGAGTCTCCTGTCAGCAGAAAGTCGATTTTGCTCCTGCCGCAGGTCACCTCCCGTTGCCGGCGAGAAAACCCTGCCAATTGAGGAAACCACCCTCGCTCCAGCCCCCAGTCCACCAGGCGATTGGGCAAGCTGGTGTTGATCCCCACCCATACCCCATCCACCTGGATCATTTCCCAGGTGTAGGCCAGTTTCCGTTTTGGCTCCGGGTGATGGGAGAGGTACACAGGTGCCCCTACCTGACAGACCCCACTCATCGGCCCCGTGTTGGGGCAATGGGCGATGATCTGTTGCCCGTTTTCCAGCTCCACATCGGCCAAAAACCGCTTGTAGCGGCTGCGCAGCACCCCTCTGTGCAAGGGGCTCGAAAAGCGGTAAGGTACCGGCCCATCCCCGCACTCCATCCCCAAAGCCTCTCCTTTCGTAGGTATTTTTCTTTAGGATTTTGGAAATCTTCTCCGGGGATCGTCTCTCCTGCGCTAGGGTAAATCATGTGTCCCAGGGCTTGGGGCACCCTCTTACAGCTCTTTCCGACTTCATGGGAATTCTGCAGATCACTCTGGGAAGCAGTAAGATCCCTATCGCACAAGAGATGCGTCTGCATTATCTGTAGTCGGTGCTGCCGGAAAGAGCTGTATTGGCGATTAAACCCATTTAACACCTCGTTTTTTCTGCCCTTTTGTCAAAACTTGGAGAAGAAAACCCGAATGCTGCGTCTTGATCCTGATCCCAGTTTTCAGCCTGGGGATTCCTTGCAGGACAACCGTGGGCGTGTGGCCATATTCATCGACGGGTCTAATCTGTTCTACGCCGCTCTGCAACTGGGCATTGAGATCGACTACACCCGTCTGCTGAAGACTCTGAGTGGTCGGTCGCCCCTTTTGCGCTCTTTTTTCTACACCGGCGTCGATCGCAACAACGAAAAGCAGCAGGGGTTTTTGCTCTGGATGCGCCGCAATGGCTACCGCGTGGTTACCAAAGAGCTAACCCAGTTGCCCGATGGATCCAAGAGAGCCAACCTGGATGTGGAAATTGCCGTGGATATGCTGTCGCTGGTGCGCTGGTATGAGACGGCTGTGCTGGTGAGCGGCGATGGAGACTTGGCCTATGCGGTCAATGCCGTTAGCTACCAAGGGGCACGAGTGGAGGTGGTCAGCTTGCGTTCCATGACCAGCGATCAACTGATCAACTTGGCGGATCGCTACATCGACCTGGAATCCATCAAAGACCAAATCAAGAAGACCAACCGTCCCTCCTCCGCCTACCTGTACCGACCGGGGTTCACCACCGATGAGGAGGACGAGGGATAACTTTCCCTCCCCCACAGGGAGAAGGGAAAGCAGAGCAACGGGGGGCTTACTGGGCTTTCCAATTTGAAGGGATCCCTTGCAGCAGGTAAACCGGGTTCAGGGGGGCAAAGCGGGTGCCCTCGGCCAGGACGGCAGAGCGGGAGATCTGAACGTGATCTACTCGAACTTGCCAGCCCCGAGAACGCAGCCATTGCAGGGCCTCGCTGCAGGTTTCTAGGGTAGCGAAGTTGGCCACTAAGATCCCTCCAGGCCGCAGGCGGGCTTCCACCACCGGCAGCAGGTCGCGGATCCCTTTGCCGCCGCCGCCCAGCACCACCCGATCTGGGTCGGGCAAGTTGGCCAACACTTGGGGGGCTGCCCCCGGGATCACCTGCAGGTTCTCTGGGCCAAAGCGTTGCCGGTTGCGCCGAATCAGACAGATGCCCATGGCGTTGCGCTCGACAGCATAGACCTGGAGCCGAGAAGAGAGGCGGGCTATTTCGATGGCCACCGAGCCGGTGCCGGCACCGATATCCCACACCACGCCCTCTTGGGGGAGCTGCAGGGATCCTAAGGTGAGCAGGCGGATGGGCTGCTTGGTGATCAAGCCGGGCTGGTCGGGAAAGGTGTAGAACTGGTCGTCCGGGATCCCGACCAAAGGCCAGCGATGGGGATCTGGCTCCGGTTCTACCCGTCGCAGCACCACCACGTTGGGGTTGGAGAAGGATGAATTCTGACCTTCCTGGAGGGGCACGATCTGCTCTTGAGGGGATCCCAGTTGACTACAGACCCAGGCTTGGTAACGCACCGGCAGCCGCAGGTCGGCAATGAACTGGGCCAAGACGGTCGGTGTATGCTCCGGATCGGTGAGCACCACGATCACAGGGGATCCCTGCTTGAGAACGGCTTCCAACCGCTCCACTCCCCGCCCGTGCAGGCTGAGGATGGTCGCCTCCTGCCAGGGGATCTGCAGGCGGTTCAGGGCCAGCTGCACCGAGCTCACCTGCGGATAGAAGGCCAACCGCTCCGCTGGGAAATACTCCGTCAACAGCCGCCCGATCCCGAAAAAAAGCGGATCCCCGCTGGCCAACAAAACTAGGGATCCCTGAGCCATCTCCTGCTGCAAAAGCGGGATCCAACTTTCCACCGGCCCGGTGAGCGGGATCTTGCGGGCCGGATGATCGGTAAAGTGCCGGAGCAGATGAGGGGCTCCTGCCAAAACCCTGGCTTGGGAAAGGGGGGGGATCCCCCAGGAAGCCACAGAGCCATCCCCCGCTACCCCTACGACCGCAAGCTGAGGTGACCGCCCAGGTGCTGCCGTAGCCATTTAACGTTCGACAGGTGGGTGGTATTGGCGCATGTGATTGAGAAAATCCAGTCGCAGCTCCGCCACTTCCCGTTGCATTTCCCGCATCTCCCGAATAAAGCTGAGTTGAGCCTCGATCAGGCGGCCATCGCGCTCCCGAAATTGCTCCATCATCATGGCTTGCGCTTCCCTCAGTTCGGCAAACCCAGCCTGCATATCTCGGCGGCACTCCTGTATGGCCACCTCCAGCTCGTCTCCCCGCTCTTCGTTCTGTCGAATCCGCTCCTGGTTCTGTTGGATCAACGCCCTGATCTCCTGGATTTCGGTCTGGAGTTGGGCTTCCATAGCCTGCCGCTCGGCCCGCATTTCGGCCAT